>NZ_FRAX01000010.1 GCF_900142465.1 Fibrobacter sp. UWH6 | reverse complement strand
GGGTTCAAGGGTGTCCACCCCTCGGTTGCCTTTAGGCGGGCTGCTGCGATATCTATTCCACCAACATTATCAAAAAGTATGTTCCACTCTATTTCAGTAGGCAAATGCCAGCCATTCGGGCATGCGTTTTGCGCGGCCATCGGGGTGTATTCTCGACCTTTTTCTGAACAGGATTCCTTGGCGCAGGGAGAACCATTGTCAAAATTAAGGTTCTCCGCCATCCACAAAGTCTGTATCCGATTATAGTGATGTTATTCCGCTTGCGTTGGCTGTGTATCTGGTTGGCGGCAGTGATGCTCTAGAAAAATTGATGATGTCGCTTTTAAAGGAAGCTGTTCTTGGAATGGCCCAGAATGCAGGTGGTATAAAGAAAAATAAGCGTTTTTATTAAAAGTCTAACTAAAAAATATTTGTTTATTATACACTCTGAATAGTATAGGGCTCCGAGCCATGAATACATGGGTGTGGGGCGATGGAGTAGTTGCCCTGACCCATGAACACATGGGAATGCATGTGTGCAGTAGTAGCCTTGAGCCATGAACACATGGGGATGCATAATACGAAATGTGAGTCCGTAGAACTTTTACATGGGAATGTATGTGTGCAATAGTGGCCTTGAGCCATGAACACATGGGGATGCATAATACGAAATGTGAGTCCGCAGAACTTTTACATGGGAAGGCATGTGTGCAGTAGTAGCCTTGAGCCATGAACACATGGGAATGTATAATACGAAATGTGAGTCCGTAGAACTTTTACATGGGAATGCATGTGTGCAGTAGTTGCCCTGGCCCATGAACACATGGGAATGCATGTGTGCAGTAGTTGCCCTGGCCCATGAACACATGGGAATGCATGTGTGCAGTAGTTGCCCTGACCCATGAACACATGGGAATGTATGTGTGCAATAGTGGCCTTGAGCCATGAACACATGGGGATGCATAATACGAAATGTGAGTCCGCAGAACTTTTACATGGGGAGGCATGTGTGCAGTAGTGGCCTTGAGCCATGAACACATGGGAATGCATGTGTGCAGTAGTTGCCCTGACCCATGAACACATGGGAATGCATAATACGAAATGTGAGTCCGTAGAACTTTTACATGGGAATGTATGTGTGCAATAGTAGTCTTGAGTCATGAACACATGGGAATGCATAATACGAAATGTGAATCCGTAGAACTTTTACATGGAAATGTGCCGGTGTAATAGTAAATTAGCGGAACTTTTTGTGCGCTTGTATACAAATGGTGGCTTTTAGTAAATATAAAGTATGATTAATTTATGCAAATGTTGAGCATAAGCTTTTTCTATATTTTGAGTAAATGAAGGTTATGGAGCATGAATCATAAAAAGATTAATTACTTTAGTGACATGGGGATGATTTCTTTTTTGAAGCAACATCTTGAAATCAGTGAGGGCGCAAAGATGATTACCAATCCCTTGCTTACCCATGCTGTTCAAAACTATGTAGCGCAAGTTTCTGCGTTGTCCAAAGTTATCCTGGTTCCCAAGAATTTGAATCTTGCTCAATGCCGTTGGAATATTGTAAATGCATATAAAATATGTCGACTGGGCGTAAAATCGCTTGCCCGCTATAATAGCTCCAAACACAAGGAACTGGTGTCTACTCTTGTAGAAGCCTTTGATGATGCCGTGTGGGGGTATCGTGTCGTAGAAGTGAAAGCGACCATTGTAAATGCGGTGCGGATCGCGTCTGCCATTCCCATGGAAAAGCTGAAGGAAGTGGCCATGGATGAACGGGTGGCTACCTTGCTGCGGGAATATAATCAATATGTTCAGTGCCGTAAGGCCCTGGATAACAACACCTCAAAAAAGAATAGCACCGAGTACGCCGTATCTCGCAAGAACTGCCTTGTCGCTTACAGATGCTTATTTGAACAAGTAGAAAACCTAAGTAAAATCGGTGACCCCGACAGCAAAAAATTCATGGCCTGGCTAAGAGCACTGTAGATTAGATATGAGTTACGAGATATGAATTCTCACTTAATGCTCAGGCTTTCCTTGACGGTTGTCTTTTCCTTGCCGATGACTTTGTAGAGTTTGCAGCGGAACAGGGGAATGGCTCCGATTGAGAATGCGGTTACGATCAGGATCGAGAGGTTGGCGATAATAGGTTTGTCCAGCTGAGGCTTGAATACGGTTCGCAACACCAGCAGCGCCCACCAGTGAACCGCCAGGATGATCAGGGCGTTCCGGGAGATGTTCCGCAGGATTCCCTTGACGATGCGCAGGACGTTTACATCCGGCAGTTTTGAAAAAAGTTGGAAGGCCCCGATCAGCGCCAAAATACCAAAAATGGAACTCAATATGAACTGGGGCAAATCTTTTCCCAGGTCGTTGTTCATGATGCTGAACCAGGGATCTGGCTTTTCAAAATAGATGTAGAGGGCTAGTGCCGCAATCGTTAAAAAGAAAGTCAATAGGGAATGCTTGCTTAACTTCTGGATGGGTTCCTTACAGAGGTTGCCCAGGGCGAAGAAGGCAAGGCAGGTCAGGTCACGTTCGATTCCCAGGGGCAGGCGGATGTGGTTTTTGAAAAGCAACCAACCAGCGATTAAACTGCTTGCGGCAACGGCGGCTACAATTATTTTCTGAAGGACTGGATTCTTCGCGTTGCTCAGAATGACGCTGGTTTTTTGCACTCCAAAGAACATCAGGCTGATGGAATACAACGTAAATACAAACCAGATAGGTCCCGACCCGATGCTGGATTTCCCCGCCACGAATATCTTGGCCAGGTTCCATCCTACATAATCCTTGAGGGTGTGGATTTCGGGCCGGATTGTCAATACTTGCATCTTGGGGGCTCGGGGGAACCAGTCAAAGTTCCATACCACAGGATCTAGGGCCAGGAACAGCAGCGAAAGCCAGATGTAGGGGAGGAGCAGCACTTCGGTCTTGTGGAGGGCGTAGCTCTTGAAATCCTTGAATCGGCGGGTACTGAACAGCACCCCGGAAATAAAGAAGAAGGCGGACATGCGCATGGCGCTCAGGTGCAACATCCCGAAGTCGATATTCTTGAAGGACTGTTCCACATGGAATAGGCACACCAGTAACAGGACGAATCCCTTGAACTCGTCAATCCACAAAATTCTTCCCTTGCTCTGCTGCATGCTCGTATAAATTTATTATAGTTTAGGGTGAAAGAGGGAATAGACATGCTAATTGAAGACGTAAAGAAGTCCATTGCCGCAGCCGGTTTTAACGATGGCGACAAGATGCCGTCGGTTCGTAAGATGGCCGCCCAGTTGGGGCTTTCTACCGCTACCGTCCACAAGGCCTATAGGGAACTTTCGGACGAGGGCTTTATCAAGTCTTATCAGGGCAAGGGCTGTTTCTGGGGCGATCTGCCCGTGGCCATGTCGGTTCCCAAGAGCGATACCAATTCCGTAGTGGAAGCCCAGTTCGCCAGAGACCTGGAAGCGGGATTCCTGAATGCCTTCGAACGTTTGCCTTCTATTAAGGAACTGTCGATCCGCTACAAGGTTTCGCCCTACAGCGTCAAGAATTTTTTAAGCGCCCAGGTGGCCCGCGGCGTGCTGCGCCAGGTGGGGGCCAAGTATTATTTTAACGAAGAACGTCCGGTCGGATTTTCCAACTACATTATTTTCGTCCACCGTTCCGATGAACATGGCCATTTTAGGATCGATGCGGAACGTGAAACCGAAGTATTCCGCATGATGTCCCAGTTTGCAGCGGAACAGAAAATCGCGGTGCATTTCGTAGGCTATCACGAATCCAGCGATACCCTGTTTGCTTCGGATGGACGCCCCTTTGTTCCCAGGGATGACGTTCACTGTCTGGGTGCATTCCTGTCGACCTGGCTGGTGTTCAATCCCTCGAACCTGTTCAATCATTTTGCAAAGTTCACGGGCCCCATTTCGGTGTGGTGGGAGTATTCCCCCAATGATGTTCCCAAGACGACACAGAACCGAAAGAAGTGGGCGTTCTACAATGTGGCCTTTGGTAAGGAAGCGGGCGTTATCGTGGCGCAACACCTGAAGTCCAAGGGCTTGCAGAGGGTGCATTTTATTTCGCCCTTCCATAACAGCTTCTGGTCTAAGGCCCGAATGGAAGGTTTGGAAATTTCTGGATTGGAAGTTTTGCCTTTGGTGGATGACCGCTTTGCCAGTCCCTTTGATATTCCCGATGTGGCCGCCGAAGAGGGCGTCACTCCCCAGGCGTATTTGCGTGCCATGGTGGAACGGCTATTGGATGGGGCGACCCTCAATTCGTTTGTGTGTTCTAACGATTGGGTGGCCTTGACCTTGTTGGACATCTATAGCGACAAGGGCTACCCCCGTCCTTATGTCATCGGCTTCGACGATACCATCGAAAGCTACAAGTACGTTTTCGATTCCCTGGCCTTTAACGTAGAGACCATGGTGAAGGAATCGCTGTACCACATCACCTCTCCCAGCATCTACGCCAACTTCCGCCGACAAATGCAGACCCCCCTGGGGAAAGTGGTTGAGAAGAAGTAAGCAGTGAATAGTGAAGAGATCTTTTGACGTGTCATTCTGAACTTGTTTCAGAATCCCATGAATGCACGAGACCCTGAACGCCTGAAGCCTATCGCCTAGAGAAAATTATCATTTACGAGATATGAGTTAACAACTTAGGCACCGTTGGCGCGATTATCTAGCTCGTCGCTCACGGCTCATCGTTCCCCGCTCTTCGCTCAGAATTGCGATTTTCTTTCTTCTTCGATGGTTGTGCTTGGACCATGGCCGGGGAGTACGATGGTTTCTGGGGGCAGTGTCAACAGCTTGTTCTTGATTCCCGTTACCAGGGCGTGATCGTCGCCTCCGAAAAGGTCGGAGCGTCCGCGGCTTCCGGCGAAGAGGATGTCTCCCGAGAACAGTAGCGGAACCTCGATGCTTTTTGATGGAGCTAACTGCAGTGAAGCCTTTTCGCAGTAGAATGCGACGCCGCCGGGGGAGTGGCCTGCCACGTGAAGGACATGGAGTTTTACTCCGGGGACTTCCACTGTATCGCCCTCGGCGATATAGTCCCCCAGGGCGGGGGCGGGATCCTCAAACGGTAACCCATAAAGTTCGCTTTGTTCTTCCTGCAGATCCAAAAGAAATTCATCTTCCTGGTGGGCTTCTGCCTTTACGCCGTAGGTGCGTTCCACGAAGGCGTTGCCTAGCACATGGTCCAGGTGCAGGTGGGTATTCAGCATCCTTCGCACCGTCAGGTTATTCTCCTTGATGTACTTGTCCAATGTCTGCTGTTCCATTGTGTTTGAAACGCTGGGATCGATAAGGATGGCATCGCCCTGTTCGTTGCTCAATACGAAGCAGTTCACGCCGAACGGATTGAATGTAAAATGCTGAAATTTCATGATGGACCGAAAATAAAAATTTGACGTTCTGAATTTACTATATTTGTGCTCCTTACGGAGGTCGTTATGGCAGAAATCCTATCGGTAAAAACCGAAAAATTTGAAATGGAATACGCTAAGTTTGGTGATGGCCCCAAGACGTTCATCATTATTCCTGGTCTTAGCCTCAAGAATGTGTTGAACTCGGCTTCGTCGGTTGAAGTTGGCTATAAGATTTTTAAGCAGGACTATACCTGCTACCTTTTTGATCGAATCAAGAACCCTCCGGAAGTGTACCCCATTTCGCAAATGGCCGAAGACCTGGCCGAAACCCTCAAGGTTCTCGGAATCAAGGACGCTGACGTTTTTGGTTCGTCACAGGGCGGCATGGTGGCCCAGTACATGGCCATCAACCATCCGGAACTGATCCGTAAGCTGGTACTTGGTTCTTCCTCTTCCCGTGCGGAACCCCGCCAGCTGGAATGTATCGGTGGCTGGACCGACATGGCTATTGAAGGCCGTGCCGAGGAACTGGTGAATTCCTTCATCGACAACTGCTTCAGCAAGGAATTCGTGGATCGCTGGCGCAAGGTGCTGCTGAAAATGAATTCCGGTGTGACTCCCGAAGAAATGCATCGTTTTTCCATTATGTCTGCCGCCTGTGCCGGAGTGGATACTTACGATGACTTGGGCAAGATCAGGTGTCCGGTCTATGTGATCGCTGCCGGTAATGACTCCGTAGTCACGACTGTTGCTTCCGAAAAGATTTTTGCCAAGCTCCAGGCCGAAAACGTCCCCAGCGAATTCTTCATGTATGAGGGGCTGGGCCATGCCGCCTATGACGAAAATCACGAGTATAAGCAAAAAATTCTGGATTTTTTCAATAAGGCTTAAATCAGGTTTGTGGAATTGACGAAAAGGCAATAAAAATCTTACGCAATATGCTATATTGTATGCGAGTCCAATAGGGGATTTAACCTAAAGAGGAAAATATGAAAAAGATTCTCGTTCCCGCAGCTGCTATTGCTATGCTCGCAGCCTGCTCCGACAACACTGTCGTCAATTCTTTTGAAGAAGCCAAGTGCAAGGGCAAGATTACCCTGTCCGTGATGGATGGCGATGCCAACACTCCGGTCGCTGGTGCTTCTGTCCGCTCTCAGTACAGTGCCGCAACCGAAAAGACTGATTCCAGCGGTTATGTCGTTTTTGACAATAACGATATCGGTGGCTACATCTTCGAAGTTTCCAAGAGCGGTTACGCAACTGTCCGTTCCTATGTCAGCGTCGAAGAAACCGGTGCAAACGACGTGTCCCGCGTTCCTGACGTGGTGCAGACCATTCCCATGTACAAGGCTGGCGTCACCGTTTCCGGTAACGTCTACTACCGCGATGCCGAAACTGGCAACCTGAATCCGGCCAAGAACGTGACCGTGATCCTTTCTTACCCCGAAGCTTCCATCTTCCCGTCTGAAATCGAAATGAAGACTGGCAAGGATGGCTCCTACAAGTTCGAAGACGTGGCCGAAAAGGTTGAGTTTAGCATCGAAACTGTTCAGTCTACCATCGACGAAAAGATCTACATTCCCGAAAATTCCGTTTCCGCTGTGGGTGTCCGTACCGGTTCTTCCAAGGATATGGACATGCTGGTCCTGAAGCGTGACTCCAAGGCTCCTCACTTCCTGAGCAGCAATCTCAGCAAGATGGATACCGACAAGAACATCGAACTGACCTTCTCTACCGCTCTGGATGCAGACTCCCTGCTGAACAACTGGACTGTCAAGCGTAACGGTTATGCTGTTCTTACCACCCAGTCTCTGTCTAAGGACAAGAAGACTGTGGTTATCGAACCGGTTTCCGGTAGCTGGAGCGATGACGCTTCCTACACCGTTAACGGTGTTGCCTACAGCAAGGAAGGTGGCAAGGTTGTCTACTCTGACGTATTCACCATCGGTTCCGTTGCCCTGCCTGGTCAGGTCTCCAACTTGAAGGTCTTTGTGGATACCACCGGCTATGATCCTGAATACGAAGAAGACTATGGCTATAGCGATTCTGAACTCCTGGCCATGATGAACTTGAACCTGACCTGGAAGGCTCCCACTGGTGATGTAGATACCTACGAAATCTACTACAAGACCGACGAATCCAACGATTTCGTCCAGTTCACCTACACGTCTTCCACCAGCTACTCTGAAACTCTGACTAACCTGCCTTCTTCTATCACTTCTGCTGAAAAGGTTTCCTTCTACGTGCTGCCCAAGAACAAGACTGGCATGGCAAACCCCGAAGAAGCAAAGCCCGTAAGCTGGACTGTGGTTAAATTCTAAGCTTTTTTAAGAGCTGATTTTTAAGATAAGGTCTCTCTACGTAAGTAGGGGGGCCTTTTTTTGTATATTATGAACCGCTAAACGAATATTTGATGTCATTTGGAGTTTTTTATGGATATCGGTACCTTGCATTTTCAGAATCCCGAGGCCTTCTGGCTTCTGCTTCTGGTTCCTATTCTTATTGCCTCTTATATCTACCGCAATAGACGCCGCAAGAGTACCATCAAGTTCCCTGCCCTGTCCATCGCCAAGAAGGCGGTCCCCAGCCGTCGTGTCAAGTTCCGCCACATTGTGCCGGTCCTGCGACTGGCTGCCCTCTGCTGTTTTGTTTTTGCCCTGGCCCGCCCCCAGAATGCCATGGAAGTGGAATACACCTCTACCGATGGCGTCGATATCATGCTGACCTTGGACGTTTCGGGCTCCATGGGTACCTTGGATATGTTGACCCGCGCCGAACAGGCAAAACTTGGGGTCATGAATGCCGAACGAATTTTGAAGACCGGAGCCTACTGGAAGTATAGCCGTATGGGGTACGCTCAGGAGGTCATCGCAGACTTTATAAAGAAGCGCCATAGCGACCGTATCGGCCTGTCGGCCTTTGGTTCCCGCGCCATGACCCAGTGCCCCCTGACTCTGGATTACGGGAGCCTTCTTGAAATCCTGGGCGCCAGCGATGAACTGGCCAAGGATTCCGTTATTGCCGGCCGTACCGCTATCGGTGATGGATTGATGAACGCCCTGGCACGACTCGAAAAGTCCGAGGCCAAGTCCAAGGTGGTGGTCCTCTTGACCGACGGTAAGGATAACGCCAGCGTGATTCCGCCGGTTCGTGCCGCCGAAGTGGCCAAGTCCCTGGGTGTAAAGGTTTATACCATTGGCGTGGGTAAGCGCAATGGCAAGATTCTGGCCTTCCAGCAGAACCCCTGGACAGGGGATATTAGCTGGGGCGAACGTGATATTACCCCCGAAGAAGGTATCGATGAGGATGTTCTGAAGGCTGTTGCCCAGAAGACCGGCGGCCGTTTCTACCGCGCCGAGAACAAGGACGAACTTGAAAAGATCTATTCCGAAATCGATGAACTGGAAAAGACAGAAATCGAGACGGTGGCCTATGCCCGCTATGCAGAAAAGTTTTACCCCTGGTTGTTAGTTGGCGCCCTGTTGATCTTGCTGGAACTGCTCCTCGCCAACACAAGATTCGTGAGGATCCCGTGAGGCAGGATTCAGATACAAGATCCTATAATCGCGCCGGAGGCGCCTGGCGTCACCCTGAGGGCGCTCAGGGTCTCGTGCATTCATGGGATTCTGAAACAAGTTCAGAATGACACGTCAAAAGACCTCTTCACTATTCACTGTTCACTATTCACTCTTAACTATTTGCCATGCGTTTTGCTGAACCGATGTTTTTGTGGGGCTTGCTGACCCTCCCGCTGTTTGCCTTGCTCTTTGTGTACGCCTATCACCGTCGCAAGAAGCTGGCTGCCCGCTTTGTCTCTCTTTCCATGCTGCCGAAGCTTTCCACCTCGGTGTCCCCCTGGCGTAGACTTGCCAAGGTGCTGTTGCTGCTGTTGGCCATCGCCTTCTTGTTTGTGGCTCTGGCTCGACCCCAGTGGGGCCGTAAGATGGAACATATTGAACGTCGCGGTCTGGATCTGGTGCTGCTTCAGGATATTTCCCTTTCCATGTTGGCAGAAGACATCAAGCCGAACCGTCTGACCCGCAGCCGTCACGAGATTTCCGCCTTCCTGGAAAGCCTTTCCGGCGACCGCGTCGGTCTGGTGGCCTTCTCCGGCGAAGCCCAGGTCATGGTTCCCCTGACTCTGGATTACGGTACCGTGCAGATGATGCTCCGTGAACTGAATCCCGGCTGGCTCATGCCCGGCACCAATCTGGAAAACGCTATCCGCAAGGGTATGTCGCTGTACAGGAATGCCGGCACTGGTGGCCAGTATTCCGTCATGATCCTTATGAGCGATGGTGAAGAACTGGAAGCTGCCGCCGTGAATGCCGCCAAGGAAGCCGCAGAAATGGGGATCCGCATCTATACCATCGGTATCGGTTCCCGCGAAGGCGTGCCTATTCCCGTGCCCAGCCGCAATGGGGAAGTGGCCTACAAGAAGGACGTCCAGGGTAACATTGTGACTACCCGCCTTGAAGACGGAACCCTCCAGGAAATCGCCAGCGTCACCGGCGGCCTGTATTTCTATGCCAGTCCCGGTGAGTTCCAGCTCCAGAAGGTGCTGACCGAAATCGCATCCCTCGAAAAGAAGGAACAGGCCAGCGACCGTATGGAAAACTACCAGGACCGTTACCAGATTTTCCTGGGTCTTGCCGCCCTCCTCTTCTTGATAGAGGCTCTCGTATCCGAACGAGGCGGACGTAAAAAAATGCAAATAGGGCGTTTTAACTGATTTTTTAGATTATATTACGGTTGGTGTTTGAAAAATTGAGGTGATTTATTCCCGAAAATGGCCTCAAAGGTGCTGTTTGGTTTGCTTTGTTCAGCCGAATTTACACAAAAACCCTTAAATTTAGGGCTTAAAAAGGTAAATTATGGGGGCAAAAATACAGTAAACCAACGGAGTCTTTATGTTAGACCTTTTAGCTGTCCAGTCCGGCACAGCCAACGCTTCTCTGATTACTCTGGCCTACACTCTTATTCTGGCCTTTATTCTTTCTTCCGTTATTGCCTGGACTTACGAAAAGACCTTCCTTGGCCTGTCCTATTCCCGTAATTTTGTTCAGGGTATAGTCCTGAGTTCTGTGGTGGCCGCCATGGTGATGTCTGCCATCGGTGATAACGTAGGACGTGGTCTTGGTATGATGGGTGCCCTTTCCGTGGTTCGCTTCCGTACCAGCTTTAAGGACCCCCGCGACATCATGTTCATTTTCGCTTCCCTGGGCGCCGGTATCGGTTGCGGTGTGTACGCCTGGGGTGCTGCAGCCGGCGGTACCTTGGCCTTCTGCGCTGTAGCTTTCCTCCTTTCCCGTACCGGTCTGGGTACCAAGCACTTCTTTGACGGCATGCTCCGCTTTGCCATGCCCAATGAATCCGCTCCCCGTCAGGCTATCGAAGATATCATGCGCAAGAACATCAAGACCTACGTGCTCATTACCATGCGCGAGGTTGATGGCGGTGCCCGTGTGGATTGCGCCTACCAGGTCCGTCTCCGTGCCAACCGTCCTGCTGCAGAGATCCTGAAGGAACTTTCTGCTGTAGAAGGCATTTCTGACATTAGTTTCATGATGCAAGACGCCACCACGGAAATGTAAGGGGTAAAAGATGTCTAAGATTGAAGAAATTCTCGATAACTTCTGGAACACCCACAAGACCAATCCCGGTGTGGCCCACGTCTACAAGTACAAGCTGCTCTATGCCTGGTGCCTGAGCATTCTGGTGGTGATTGTCCTGGGTATGGTTTACCAGGGCAAGGCTACCATGTTCCAGGGTATTGCCGAAGCTGACGAAACTACCATCAGTGTTCCTAGCGCTACCGAAATTGTGAAGGTCCATGTGGTTCCTGGCCAGGCCATCAATGCCGGCGACACCATCGTCCAGCTGAACCGCCCCGACTTGACTTTGCGCATTAACGAAGTGACCCGCGAACTTGACGCCCTGGAAGGCCGCAGCAATCTTTCTACTGCAGAAATCGACCAGAAGGTGGCCGAAGTCAAGGCAACTCTCGCTACCCGCAGCTTGACCCTGAAGGCCGAAATCCGTAACCTTGAAACTGAATACAAGAAGAACAAGGAAATCGCCTCTAAGCTGAAGAGCCTCAAGAATTCTAACGGCGACAGCGATGGCAACGACGCCATGGCCATGCAGATCAAGAGCCTGAAGAACGAACTGGCAGTGGCCCAGGCCAACGCCAACGAACAGATCAAGTTGCTCAAGAGCAGCGGCCGCCTCCAGAAGACTACCGGTAAGAATGAAGCCGAAAACCTCCGCAAGGAACTGGCTGAACTCCAGAAGGAACAGGAAGAACTGATCCAGGTCGCCAAGGAAAGCTGGGTTGTAGGTTCCGTGAATGTTCGCGACGGCGAAAAGGTTTCCAGCTTTACTCCCATCGTGACCTTGACTCATAAGTCTCCCACCCTGGTCCGCGGCTACATCCACGAAAAGATGTACCAGCGTATGGACCTGGGCGAAAAGGTAAAGATCCGTACCTTGGGCGGTTCCGGCAAGGCTATCGAAGGTAAGGTTGTGGGTCTTTCCAGCCGTATCGTTCCGTTCCCCACCCGTATGTGGAAACTGCCCGAAATGCCGATTTACGGTCGCGAAGTGACCATCTCCATTCCGGCAGACAATCACTTCCTCCTTGGTGAAATGGTAACGATTTCTGAATAGTACGTTTTTGAAATAGAACGTTTTGGATAACAGGTTTTTGATATGAAAAAGTTTGGGTTAATTTCTCTGGCTCTTGCCGCATCCGTTTTTGCAGGTCCTCTTACTTGGGAACAGCTGATCAAGTCCGCTGACAATGACCCTCGTTACCAGGCTGCCCAGAAGCGCGCCCAGATGACCGGTGGTGAAAGGAATACCAAGCTTTGGGACAAGCTGGAACTGCGCTACAAGCTTGATGGTTTCAGCTTTGCCCAGCACGACTTTGAACTTCGCATTACCCCCAAGGCTTTTGGCGAAGGTGCCGCTGACCGTGCCCACTGGGACGCCCAGGTCCAATATCAGAATGCCCGTCTGGCCGAAGACCGTGGCGTGCTGATGTATGACCGTTATGAACGCGCCATCCATTACCTGATGCGCCTCCGCCTGAACAAGCTGACCAAGGAACAGTACCAGGTGAATGCCGACCGTATCGAGGTGATGCACCTGAAGTCCGGTTCTGCAAGCTTTAATCCCCAGGACCTGATGACCGCCCTCGAAAAGGAAGCTTCCCTCAGGGCTGAACTCATTAGCGACAGTACTTCCCTGATTAACGCCGAGGCAAAGCTCCGCCTGTGGGTGCCCGACTTTGATGGCGTGGAACTGGATTCCTCCTGGCTCCCCACCATGGAAGAAGTGGAAAAGGAAATTCAGGAAGGCATTACCGTAGACGAAAGCTTCCCGCAGATTGCCAAGGCTCTGGGCAAGAAGAATTCTGAAACTTCCAAGGCCAGGCAGGATGTGGCTTCGGGCCGCGACTATATTTCCCATGTAGGTATCGGCTACTCCATGAAGGTGGAATCCCTGATGGAGAAGTATAAGGATCTTGATGCCTATGATGTATTCTCGACAGGTTCCTATGCAGATTACAGGGACGAATTTACAAGCCAGACAGGCTGTACCTCTCAGTTGAACTGTACTTCTACGGCTAGCGTTCTTGTTCCCGATTATGACAACCGCAAGACTGCAGACAAGTTCTTCTTGAATGTGGGTGTCCGTCTGCCGTTCTTCGACAGCAACAAGGATAGCGAGCTTCGCTACCAGGTGGCTGAACTGGATGCCGAAGGGGACTACATGGATGTGGTCCGTTCCGTGAACCAGAAGGTGACCAAGATTGTAGAAGAAATTAACGCTCTCATTGCCCAGTGGAAGGTCCAGAAGGAATTTGTGGAACAGGTGAATGCCGGCTCTATCTTTGAACAGTTTGCAAAGAATGCCGGTTCCGACCCGCTGCTGTTGCTGCGTGCCCGTGAAAGCGGTATCGAAAGCGATATGCGCGCCATCAAGCTTGAAACCGAAGTGCTGAACCGTTATCTTGAATTGCTGATGTATGCCGGTGTGCTTTCCCAGGAAGGAACCATGAACCATCTGCAGAAGGGCCTGAAGTAATATGGCAGAAGCCCGCGGTTTTAGCCTTCTCGAACGCTTCGAACTGAAGTACCACATTCCTGTGGAATGGGCCGACAAGATCGGCGCCTTCATTGCTCCCTATTGCGAAGAAGACTATTACTCCAAGATTACGCCCGGTGGATTTTACTGGATTACCAACCTGTACCTGGATTCTCCCACGTGGACTTTCCTGGGTTGGAAGAAGAAACAGTTGCTGGACCGCTTCAACATGCGTATTCGCACTTATGGTGAACACCCTGCTCAGGATGGGACGTTCCACTTTGAGGTAAAGCGCAAGATCAAGAGTATCTGCTATAAGAGTCGCGCCACCATCAAGGGAATCAATCCAGGCGAAGTTTGGCATCTGAAGCCGGAAGAATGGCCCTGCAAGACCGACAAGGATCGTAAGTATCTGAAGGACTTTCTGTATAAGACAGAACTGCATGGCGCTCACCCCCGTCTGTTGACCCAGTACAAGCGTCGCGCCTGGTTCGGCCTTCGCGAGGAATATTCCCGCGTGACCATCGATACCGGCATGCGTTTCCGCGAAGAGAATGGTTTTGACTATACGGTGGACCCCCATTATATGCAGACCACGGGAATTCCCAGGTTCTTCTTGCCGGGCTGTGATGCGGTTCTGGAGTTGAAGTGCCCCTGTTCCCAGGTGCCTTACTGGATGATCGATTTGATTCGGTTCCTGAACCTTAAACAGGGTGGATTCTCCAAGTTTGGAAATGCTGCGGCTGAATGGCAGAGACTTTATGAAAATCCCCGCCGTTTCAAGACCCCTTATTGGACCAAGCTGGGTCAGACCCTAGAAGAAAATTTGTAATATAAACCTTAAGGCTTTATAAAAAGAGGATGTCTCCTATGGATATCAAGAAACTTATTTTGACCGGTTCCTGCGTGGCTGCCATGGGCATGTTCAGCGCCTGTTCCGATGATAGTGCTTCCGCTGAACCGGAATCCAGTTCCAGCGTTCAGATGATCACTTCCGTAGACGATAACGGAAACGAAGTCCTGGTGCCTGCATCTTCCGCAAGTGCTCCTACTTCAGCTGGTTCCGATGTCCTGGTGTCTAGCTCCGCATTGAGCGACAAGGATGAACCTCAAATGGCCTGCTCCGAAATCATGTACAACGCTCCGGATAGCTCTTCCCTGGAATGGGTGGAAGTCTATATCGCTGGCGGTATGGACATGGACAACATGCAGGACTTCTTGCTGCACCTGAGCGGCGACGTGTCTTTCGACTTCCCTGCTGAACCCTTGAAGAAGGGTGAGTATGTGGTGGTGACCAACGATATTGACAAGTTCAAGGAAACTTACCCCACCTTTACGGGTCGTGTCTTTGGTAACATGACCGGCAAGATGGTTAACGAAGGTGGCGTGGTGAATGTGAAGGTCCGTGGTGAAGGTGACGTTACCTGCGCCTTCAGCAGCGAACCTCCTTGGCCCAGCCTGGCCGATGGTAAGGGCCGTTCCCTGGTCTATACCGGTGGCATTGCCGCCCAGTCTGTTTCCTGGTGCGCCAGCGCTGTTGACTATGGCGTTCCTGGTGTAGGCAACGATGCCTGTGTCGATGCCGTGAATACGGTTCGCATTAACGAAGTCAAGCCTTATGACAGCGATGCTGATCATTCCTGGATGGAACTTTACAATTCTGGCTCTGAAGCTGTAGATGTGACTGGATGGAGGGTTCGTGTAAAACGTCGCAACGATACCTTGACCATTAAATCTGGCGTGGTGCCTGCTGGCGGTTATCTTGTTCTGGATGGTGTTGACGATTTTGATAAGGAACTTGTGGTTGCAAAGACTGGTGGTGAAATTTATTTAGACGGTACTGTTACCGGTCAGGAATCCAGCATCTGGATTCCCGCAAGTGAAGGTGTCAGCGGTACGATCGATGTTGCTGACGGTTCCATTGCCCAGGGTCCCCTGGCTAGCGCCACTCCGGGTGAAAAGAATGCCGCTCTGAAGCTGGGTTCCGTCTATATTGATGAAATCCATTACCATCCCGATGATAAGGGTGCTTTGCCCTTTGAATATATGGAACTGGTAAATGCTACTGACGCTGACATTTCTCTTTTCAGCACTACGGTGAATAAGGGCTGGAAGATTGAAGGTATCGGTTTCGAATTCACTTCCAGTAGTGTCATTCCTGCCCATGGCAGGATCCTGTTGATTCCTGAAAATTTGGAAGATATCTCTATCGATAACTGGGGTCCGGAACTTGTTCGTACCAGCTATGGAGTCCCTGCAGACGTTCAGATTTTCACCTATACCGGTAAGCTTTCTAACCGCGGTGAAACTATCGCTGTCAAGGAACCCTTCTCCAAGGAAGGTGTTGGTGTCGATGCGAAGTTCTTCTACACTTGGCATGACGCAACCCTCTATTCCGATGCATGGGCTGGTCTTACCAGTGCTGACGGCATGGGTTATAGCTTGCAGCGTAAGGATTTGACCACCATGGGTTATGGCCCCTCTGCTTGGACTGCAGCGGAACCGACCCTGGGTAAGTAGCGTTCTCCATCTAACTTTTCATTAAAAGTTTGCGGAAACCTAGTGCGGTAAACGCTGGGTTTCTTTTTTTATTTATTACATAGGTTGTAAGTTTTGTGTAGTAAAAACGTAAATATCGTAAGTTTTGCTTACCTATGTGGTTTACCATAGTCCAGTTTATTATTTTTTACGTGGTATGAATAAGAGCTTGTTTATTGCATTGTCGTCTTGCGCCGTTGCCTTTGCAACGCCTATTTCTCTTGCTGATGCCATTGCCATGGCAAAATCCTGTAACTCCCAGATCAAGGCCGAAAAGGCCAAGGTGGAAATGGCCGAAAGTGGTCAGACCGAGGCTCGTTCCCGCTTCTTGCCCCAGTTGACTTTGACCGCCAGCGTTACCAAGATTAACGATCCCATTACCATTGACTTGAGTTCCTTGCAGGGACCCTTGGCCGATATCGCAGGGACTGCCGCTTATTCCAAGGCTTATATTTCTACATACAGTGCCGCCTACGAAAAGAAATATGGGGAACTGTATGATGGGGCTGTCAAACAGATGATGGCTGCCGGTTTGACGGAGACTCAGGCCAAGGCTCAAGCTAAGACCATTATTGATGAAAAGGCTGGAGATATTTGGAGTGGCGTGGTTTCTAGCAGGGATGCTCACAACGCCGCCGTTCAGCAGGCCGAAACTTACCAGAAGGCCACTTCCGACCAGATCAAGGAATCCAGGGATTTCGAGATGAAGGTTCAGGACGACGTTTTCTTTAACGCTCGTCTGACTGCCATTTGGCCCTTGTTTACCGGTTTCAAGCGCACCGCCGCCTACGACGCCGCCAAGGAAAATGTGACCGCCAAGAAGGCTGCCTTCGACATGGCTCAGAATACGGTCCTGATGGACGTGGCTACGAAGTATTTCACCTTGCGTCTGGCCGAAGAATTGACCATCATGCGAGAGGATACAAAGAAGAATCTGGAAGAACATCTGGAGCGGTCAAAAAAATTGGAAGAGGGCGGCCAGATTAGCAAGGCGGAACGCCTCCGTGCCGAAGTGGCTTTGGCCGAAGCCCAGAATGCTGTTGAAGATTCCTACCGCGATCAGACTCTGGCCCGCATGGCTCTTGCAAGCCTTTTGCATACCGATACCAGCCTGACTGCAACAACTCCGGTTCTTGCTCCCGAGAATATCCATTCCATGGAAGAGTTCAAGGCTTTGGCTTTGGATAAGCATCCCGGTCTCCGTCAGCTGCGTACCGAACGTAAGCGCTCACAGGATGCGGTTAGCGCTGCCCAGGGTGATTATTACCCTATGATCGCCTTGTTCGCCTACAAGGAACTTTATACCAAGGATTTGACCATTCTGGAGCCGGAATGGGCTGTAGGCGCCAAGCTCCAGTGGGATTTGTTCAAGGGTGGCGAAACCCGTTCCAAGGTGGCAAACGCCAAGGCTCTGGATCGCTCCCTGGCCAGCATGGAAGAACAGACCATGGATAATATCAAGCTGCTGGTAGAAAAGCGCTGGCGTGAAATGGAACATGCCAAGAGCCGCCTGGAAAGCTTGAAGAAGACCCGCGAACTTGCAGAAGAAGCTCATCGTAGCCAGACCTTGGCTTACGAGGCTGGCCTTGCTACGGGCCTCGATGTGGTGGATGCAGAACTTTCACTTTCCCGTTTGCAGGTGGCCGATTTGAAGGCTCATTACGATGCCGTGATTGCATGGCTTGGCTTGCTGGAAGCCAGTGGTGAAGTGGGTAACGCCGGAGAGATGATGGCTAACGTTCAGGCTCCTGTTGAACCGGCCAAGGTTTCTGAACCTGTGGCAGCCCCGGCTCAGCCTGTATTGCCTGTAGTTCAGCCCGCCGCTCAGACTGCGGCTCCGGTTGCTGAACCCTCTGTTCCGGCTGCAGAACCTGCTGCAGAAACCGCTGCACCTGTAGCCCCGGCTGCAGAACCTGCTGCAGAAACCGCTGCACCTGTACCCCCGTCTGCTGAACCTGCTGCAGAATCCTCTGCACAGTAAGTTTTACCACGAAGATTTTAGAAATGGAGAATGACAAATGAAGGCTATCAAGTTCTTAGGAAAGTTTTTTGTTGTTGCCGCCCTCATCGCTCTGATTGTCCTGGGCGTAACGACTTTGCAGAAGTTCGCTACCGAACCTCGCGATGCCTATTTGCAGGGCCAGATGGAAGCCCGTCGCGTTCTGGTGGCCGGTAAGGTTCCTGGCCGTGTGGAACGTCTGTTCTTCCGCGAAGGGGATATGGTCGAAAAGAATGCCATTGTGGCCATTATCAGCAGCCCTGAAATCGAGGCCAAGAAGATGCAGGCCCAGGGTGCTCTCGGTGCTGCCCGCGCCCAGGCTTCCAAGGCCAAGAATGGTGCCCGCTCCGAAGATATTACCGCCTTGAAGGCCATGGCCGATCGCGCTCAGGATGCCGCCAACTTGGCAAAGAGCACTTACGACCGCGTTCAGAAACTTTATAACGAAGGCGTTCTCCCGCTGCAGAAACGTGACGAGGCCGAAACTCAGATGAAGGCTTCCCAGTCTGCCGCCGATGCCGCCAAGGCTCAGTATGACCAGGCTCTTGCCGGTGCCCGCTCCGAAGATAAGGCTGCCGCCAACGCCCTGGTGCTTCAGGCTAAGGGCGCCAATGCCGAAGTGGATGCCTACCTGGAAGAAACCAAGATCCGCGCTCCCATTGCAGGTGAAGTTTCTGTGAAGCTGGTGGAAGAAGGCGAAGTGGTTGGCTCCGGTATGCCGGTGGTGGCCGTAACCGACCTGGAAGATTCCTGGGCAGTATTCCACCTTCGCGAAGACATGTTGAAGAATGTCTCCAAGGGAAAGGTCTTCATGATGTATATTCCTGCACTGGCGGCTCATATCGATATGGAAGTCAGCTATATCGCTTCTGTGGGTGACTATGCCACCTGGCGCAGCTCCAAGGAAAGTGGCGGTTTCGACTTGAAGTCTTTCGAAGTCCGCATGCGCCCCACCAAGAAGATTGAAAATCTCCGCCCGGGCATGAGTGTCCTTTTCCCCGTGGATCAGATTCAGTAATTCGGCTGGACGGTTCTAGTGTTTCGGAATTTCTTTAGAGCGGTTCGCAAAGTTTACTTCGGCCACAATCTGGTGTTGTGGCTGGTGCTTCTGATTTTGCCTGTAGGAACCTCTGTCTTTATGGTGGATGTGTTCTCGGCGGAAATCCTGCAGCACATTCCCATTGGAATTATCAAGCAGGACCGTAGTCAGCTGGCCGATAAGATCGAGGCCGGATTCAAGGCCAACCCGGTGTTGGATGTGGCCTTGGAATGCCATGACTTTAGCGAATGTGAACATGCCGTTGTAAAGGGTGACCTTCAGGCTTTCGTGGTGCTGCCCTATGACATGGAACGTCGTGCGCTGCGCCTGGAAACACCGGTGGTTCCCGTTTATTCCAGCGGCCAGAATTACCTGACCAATTCCTTTGCCACCAAGGAAATCCGTACGGTGGTTTCTTCTGTGGGGGCTGGCGTCTTTACCAAGTCCATGGACGACCCGGTTAAGGTGCAGTTACAGTCCGTAGGAAATACCAGCGGAAACTATCAGGGCTTTCTGGGAATGGGGCTTGTGACGGCCATTTTCCATTTGGCAGGTATTCTTGCAGCCGTGTACTTGTTCAGCTTGACTTTCCGTGACCATCGCGTACGTGAATATTTGGCTGCTGCCGGTAATTCCCGCACCATCTTGTGGCTTGCAACAATGCTTCCGCTGGGTGTTGTCCAGTCTTTGGCCATGATCGGTGTCTATGCCTATACCCACCGCTTTATGGCGCCTATGACCTTGGACGAGTTCATTATGACTGCCGGTGGCCAGGTGGCCATGGTGTTTGCCTGTAATGGTGTCGGTGCGGCGTTTGTTGGCCTTACCGGAAACATGCGCATGTCTACCAGTGCGGCTGGCGTGATTGCGGGCCCTGCCTTTGCCTTTGCCGGTCAGACGTTCCCCATTATGGCCATGCCTTTTGCGGTTCGTTGCTTCGCTTTTCTTTTACCGCTGACCCATGTACTTAAGGTCCAGTCTTGCATGCTGCTGGGTTCCGTAGGTAAGGCTCACGCCTGGAATTCCATCGA
Organism: Fibrobacter sp. UWH6; assembly: GCF_900142465.1. Classification (NCBI taxonomy): domain Bacteria; kingdom Pseudomonadati; phylum Fibrobacterota; class Fibrobacteria; order Fibrobacterales; family Fibrobacteraceae; genus Fibrobacter; species Fibrobacter sp. UWH6. The sequence continues at coordinate 118,822 of NZ_FRAX01000010.1, read as the reverse complement.
GATTCTTTTGGGGATGGCTCTCTTCTGGCATCTGCTTGCAGTTTTCATGCTGTCTACTCGCTGGAAAAAGAGGGCTGAACGTGAACGGGAACTTAACCTGCGCTCCGTAAGCATTATGGGCGACGAGATGGAGGAGGCTAAATAAATGTTTGAATTGTTTGCCCGACTCATCAAGGTAGCCTTTGCTGAATGGAAACTTTTCTACACGGATGCTGCCGCTGTCTTGCTGTTGGTGGTGGCCGGTATCCTGTATGCTTTTTATTATCCCACGCCTTACATGAACCAGACGGTGTCCAAGGTGCCTGTGGCCGTGGTGGATATGGACCATACGGTTATGTCTCGCCAGCTGACACAGATGTCGGCATCGGCCCAGCAGATCGACGTGCGCTATATCTTCTCTGATATGCGTGAGGCGGAAGAGGCCTTGGCCAACGAGAAGATTTATGGCTTCATGGTTATTCCCAAGGATATGGAAAAGACCTTGCGCAACGGCGGCAGTGTGAACGTGAATGTGTTCACCCATGGCGCCTACGTGATGCTCCACGGAAATATCGGAACCGCCTTTACCACTTGTGCCTTGACTGTTGGCGCTACCACCAAGGTGAAACGTATTGCCTTGGGAAAGAAGGTGCCTGCCGCCAAGGCCATGGCCATGCGCGACCCTACGCCCCTGAGCATCCAGACGTTGTATAACAACACGGGTAGCTATTCCAATTATGTGGTTCCCAGTGTATTGGTGTTGATCTTGCAGCAGACTCTGGTGATCGGTATCTGTGTTCTGGGTGGTGCCCGCGCCCACCGCAAGTTCCGCAAGAAATATCGCGTAGCCGCCGTAGAAAATGAGAAGTTGCCCTACCGCTATTTTGGTCGTTCCCTGGCGTACTTCTTGCACTATTGTAGCTTTATCCTGTTCTACCATTTCGTGGTCTATAATCTGTTTGACTTCCCCCGTCGCGGTCAACTCCTACCTATGATTGCCTTTGCCGTGGTGTTTCTGTTTAGCACCATCAATTTCGGCATGGTGCTTTCCCAGGTGTTCCTCCGTCGTGAAACCAGTATGCAGATTTTCCTCTACATGAGTATTCCCATTCTGTTCCTGGCGAATTTCAGCTGGCCCAGTTACCTTGTTCCCAGTTGGATGGTGGGACTGTCGGCCTTGCTGCCTTCCACTTTTGCGGTACCGGCCTGGCTTAGCATTCAACAGCGTGGTGCCGACATTTACGAGGCTTCGGCCTTGCTGTACCCCCTGGCGCTGCAGGCAGTGTTCTATATGCTGCTGGGGCTGGTGCTTACCCGCATTCGCGACAAGACTCCGCTGAAGACTGGTGACATGTAGCCACTTACGAAAAAATAATGACGCGGGCCGTGTTTATGGAGTCCCCGTTTTGTACATTTAGGGTAGAGGTATAAAATATGATGTTTGATCCCCTATATATGTCCATCCTGGTGGTAACCCTTGCCCTTTCCGGCATTGTTTCGTGGATGGTGAAGTCCCGCTTTAACGCAGGGCAGAAAGTGAATATTTCCAGCGGCCTGACCGGTGCCGATGTGGCCAAGGCGATCCTTATGGATGCTGGCATTACCGATGTGACTGTACATGTGCATCAAGGTTTTCTTTCGGATCACTATAATCCGCTGAACAAGACCCTCAACCTTTCAAAGGAAGTTTTTTACGGCAGGAATGCAAGCGCTGCTGGCGTAGCCGCCCACGAAGTGGGCCATGCTATTCAGCATGCACAGGGGTATTTCCCCCTGTGGCTCCGCAGCTTCATCGTGCCCGCCGCCAACATCGGTTCCAATCTGGGACCGTGGCTTGTGATTATCGGTATCATCCTGATGGGTGCCGGTCGCGCCCTAGGGTACTCCCTGGCTATCGTTGGCGTTCTGCTGTTTGCCATCGCCACCCTCTTTACGCTGGTGACTGTTCCGGTTGAATTTGACGCCTCTGCCCGCGCCAAGAAGGCTCTTGCCCGCATGGACATCGTGGCCCAGGGTCGCGAATACAATACGGTAAGCGGAGTGCTCTTTGCCGCAGGCCTTACCTATGTGGCGGCCGCTATCGGTTCCATTATGCAGTTGCTGTACTGGGCTTACCGCGCCGGGCTGCTGGGCGGCCGTAGCGACGATTAGCTCGGCATACTGCCGCGACGATTGTTGGCTGCATTCAGTCAAAAATGCTGAAAAATGCGATTCTTACGAACCAAATGGCATATATATCGCTGTTTGGTTCGTATTGTTTTGTATAAAGTAATTGAAATTGGGCGGAAGAATGTCGAAAAATCGCATTTGGGAATGAAAAAGGATTGTGAAATTCTCTAATTCTCAAATTTAAAATGAAATTTTGTCCCAAAATACGGAATTTTATTGTGTATAAACTAAATAACTACTTACCGATGCCGGAGAATTTGTTCGCTTGGTTAGTAGTTTTTCAAATTTCGTGAATTTGAGGATTATTTCTTGCCGAAGTTCTTGGCACTGCGGGTAAGGTAGGCGATATATTCAGCATCGGTCATTTCGTTGCCAGCGAAGATGGGGCCCTCGTCCTCATCTTCTTTTTCGTCTGCGGGTGCCGGGGCCGGTGCGACAGGTGCTGCGGGCGTCTCAGAAACCGGGCGCTCCTCGACAGGCTTGACGGCGGGTTCGGCGGGGGCCTGGGTAGGCTTTGGCATGGGCATTGCCGGGGCTTCGCCCTGACCGCCGTTGTTGTAGAATTCCTGGGCCTTGCGCATGAACTCGGCGAATTCCTCGTCGGACATCTGGGACGGATCGCTGCTTGCGGCAGGCTGTTCTGTCATTGCGATGGTTGCGTCGGGTTGTTCCGCTGCACTGGCGACAACAGGCTCTTCTGCAGGCTCTTCTTCGTCATCGTCGGCGGAAGTGACTACGACGACGGGGGCGTCATCCTCTTCATCTTCTGCGGTTTCGAATTCATCGCCGTCTTCAAAATCATCTTCAAGCTCGCCATCTTCAAACTCGTCGCCAAGGTCTTCGCTTGCGGCAGTTTCGGTGGACTCGTCGTCTGCGAATTCTGCGAGACGTTCAACGACCGGTTCTTCGATGGACTCGTTGGCGGCTTGTGCCGGTTCTGCGGGCTCGCTAACCATTTCCGCAGCCTGTGCATTTTCTGCGGCTTCTGCAGCCTGTGCTGTACCTTCCTGCGGCGTGCCGTTCATGGCCTGTTCGGCGGCTTCGTCTGCCTTCATCATTTCGGCGAAGGGATTTTCCTGCACGTCGGACATATCCACCTTGCCTTCCAGCATGGCGGTCAAGTCTTCGTCAGAAACGCTGCGGCCGTTGTTGGTCCACTGCACCGCTTCGCGCATGACAGCGGCCAAGTCTCCCACAGACTGTTCCTGGGAGCGGGCCAATGCCTGGTTACGGATGGCTTCCACAAGGCCGGGCTTGACGTCGGGATCCTTGCTGAAGAACACGGTCTCGCGAGCCATTTCGTCGGCATAATCAGCATTGTTCTTCTTGCGGTAAATCCAGATCGGTCCAAAAAGTTCGCTCTGTCTAAAGACGATTTCGTCGGTCTTGATCATCTCCAGCATAGCCATGAAGGTAACGGCTGCCACGATGGGGTGGGAGTCGTTGTCCAGCAGGTCTTCGAACAGGGCGCGACCATTGACGCTCAGGTAATTGTTGATTGCCTGCTGACGGTCCTGAATGGTGACGTAATCCAGTTCGATGTGGTGGATAGTCTCGGAAATCTTGGTCTTCAGACTCTTCTGATAGGCGCGGAAAAGCTGCCAGATGTTGGCGTCGGCCAGGGTGTCTTCGTCGGACTGGGTCTTTTCGAGACGGCCGCGGGAATAAGTACCGAAGTTGTTGCCTTCCATTTCCTGGAGGCCGCTGGCCACCTGCTTGAATCGCTGGTATTCCAGCATTTCCTTCATGAGGGCTTCGCGGTCTTCGTTGTATTCCGCTTCCATTTCGGGGTCGCGTTCTTCGGCAGGCAAAAGTTCCTGCACCTTCAGCGCCATCAGTCGGCTGGCCATCGACAAAAAGTCGCCTGCCTTGGAAAGGTCCATGCTGGTGGATTCGCTATAGACGTTCACCCATTTCAAGAACTGGTCGGCAATTTCCGCAATGGAAATCTGTTCCAGGGGAACTTCCTTCTTCTGGACAAGGTACACCAGAAGGTCCATGGGGCCGTTGAAGGCTCCAATGCGGACTTCGTAATCTTCCTGTTCCAAAAATTCCTGTTCCATGGAGCGAAAAATGTAGAAAAATCAGAATGGAACGTCTTGCTTTATGGGGTGGATGGAATCTAGATTTATTCAAAGAAAAGGAGCTGCTCCATGACCTGGAAACCATCTCGGATTTTGAAGTCTCTGCCCCGCGTCATGGCCGGGGTTTCGTTGCTGACGGCCCTGTGCTTTGCGGGCGCCCTTGTAGATGAAAGGGACGGGACGTCATACAAGACCGTCAAACTGGGGAAACAAGTTTGGATGGCGGAGAATCTGAACTTCAAGACTCCGGGAAGCAAGTGCTTTAATGGCGACGACTGCGCCACCTATGGACGCTTCTACCGCTGGAAAGAAGCTCGTGAAATTTGCCCCGACGGCTGGCACCTTCCGGTAAAGGGGGAACTGGATGCCCTTCTGAAGCTTGGTCCCAAGAACCTCCAGTCCGCAAATGGATTCAACCTGGAAGTCACGGGTAGCTTTGGGGGACAGGACGATGTCGTCTACAATGCCGATAATTCCTTTATCTGGAGTGATACCTTTGTAGACGAGTGCGGTGAAGGTGACGAAGGCATCATCGACTGTTCCTACACCTACGTCCTCAGGAATTCCCATTTCGGAATTTCCATCGTGGAAGAATTCTTTGATGCGGATGTGCTCTATTCGGTACGGTGTGTCAAGGATTAGTTTGGACGTCAAATGAAAAAGCCTCCAGGAAAAATCCTGGAGGCTTCTTTGCAAACTTTTGAGACCCTGCGGATTATTCCACAGTCACGCTCTTGGCCAGGTTGCGGGGCTGGTCCACGTCGTTTCCGCGGAGCACGGCAATGTGGTAAGCCATGAGCTGCAGGGGAATGCAGGTGAGGATCGGCATCAGCATGCTGATGGTCTTGGGAACCTTGATCAGATGGTCGGCGATTTCATCCAGCGGGTGACAATCGTCGGTCGTGATGGCGATAACCTTACCGCCTCGGGCCTTGATTTCACGGACGTTACTGATAACCTTGTCAAAGAGGGCGTCCTTGGGGGCGATGACCACCACGGGCATGTTTTCGTCGATCAGGGCGATGGGGCCGTGCTTCATTTCTGCAGCGGGGTAGCCTTCGGCATGGATGTAGCTGATTTCCTTCAACTTCAGAGCGCCTTCCATAGCAACAGGGTAGTTGTAGTGGCGTCCCAGATAAAGGAAGTTGTTGGCCTTTACATACTTCTGGGCGATGCCTGCAATCTGGTCCGAAAGCTTGAGGGTCTGTTCCACCTGTTCCGGCAATTCCTGCATGGCCTTGACGATGTCTGCACCGCTTTCAAAGCTGAGGCGACGCTGACGGCCCAACAGCAATGCAATCATGGCAAGAACGGTCACCTGGGAAGTAAATGCCTTGGTACTTGCCACACCGATTTCGGGACCGGCGTGCAGATAAACGCCACCGTCGCTTGTACGGGCGATGGTAGAACCAACGCCGTTACAGATGGCAAGAGCGGTGGCTCCCTTCTGCTGGGCTTCCTTCAATGCGGCCAAGGTATCGGCGGTTTCACCGGACTGTGAAATGGCCAGCACCAGGGTGCCCGGCTTAATGATGGGGTTGCGGTAGCGGAACTCGGAAGCGTATTCCACTTCAACAGGAACGCCTGCCAGATCTTCGATCATGTATTCGCCAACCATGCCGGCATAATAGCTGGTACCGCAGGCGGTAATGATAATGCGGTTGATGTTGCGGAGCTCGCGGATGTTGGTGTCGAGGCCTGCAAGCTTTGCGTTGCCTTCGGCGCACAGGAGGCGTCCGCGCATGGTGTTGCGGAGCACTTCGGGCTGTTCAAAAATTTCCTTCAGCATGAAGTGGGCGAAGCCGCCCTTGGCGATGGAGTCCGCATCGAATTCCACATCCTGGACTTCGTGCTGAACCGGCTGGCTCTGGGTGTTCAGCAGGTTGTACTTTTCACGATGGATTTCCACCACGTCGTTGTCGTCCAGATAGACCACCTTCTGGGTGTGGCTGATGATGGCGGAAACGTCACTGGCCAGGAAGAATTCGTTCTGACCGATACCGAGAATCAGGGGGCTACCGCGACGTGCGCCAATCAGAGTATTGGGCTCATCCTTGCAGATGACGGCCAGGCCGAAAGTTCCTTCGATGAGGGAGAGGGCCTTGAGAACCGCTTCCTTCAGGTTGCCCTTGTAGAACTTTGCAATCAGGTGAGTCACCACTTCGGTGTCTGTTTCGGACTTGAACAGGATGCCGTCTGCCTGGAGACGCTTCTTCAGGGAGGCATAGTTTTCGATAATGCCGTTATGGACAATGGAAATCTTGCCGTCAAAGCTCTGGTGGGGGTGGGCGTTCTGTTCGGTGGGGGCGCCGTGGGTGGCCCAGCGTGTGTGGGCGATACCGATGCTTCCGCTTACAGGGGTGGCCTTGAGCTTAGCTTCCAATGCCGAAATTTTGCCCGATGCGCGGACAGTGCTGATTTCATCATTGTCGATGAGGGCGACGCCCGAACTGTCGTAACCACGGTATTCTAGCTTCTTTAGACCGCCAACTAGAATCGGTAAAGCCTCACTTTGCCCAATATACGCGACAATTCCACACATATAAATTCCTTACTTTTTTAATAAAGTGCAATATATGAAAATCTTTTGGTAAAAATGCGTTACAGATTGTCTTTTGAAGCCGCATTTTGTTATTTTTCCACTCGTCTAACAAAAAAAGAGGAATGAAATGAACAAAAAAATGCTTCTTGCTGCAGGTGCAATTGCTCTTGCTATGACTGGTTGTGATCAGCTGTGCCAGGGTTCCGCTCCCGCAAAAAAGACTGCTCTCGTTACTGAAAAGGATAAGTATAGCTACGCTCTCGGTGCTCACTTTGGTAACCAGGCTCACTTCCAGCTGGTGACTCGCGACTCCATCGATCTGGACATCGACGTGTTTATCCAGGCTTTCAAGGAACGCTATAATGAAGATTCCGCAAGCTTCCTGATGAACGATTCCGTTATTTTCCAGACCCTGACCGACCTTTCTCAGTCCCGTCAGAAGGAAAAGGAAATGAAGGATAGCATCGCTGCCGCCAACAACAAGGCTGCTGGTGAAGCTTTCCTCGCTCAGAACAAGACTGCTGAAGGTGTCGTTACCACCGAAAGCGGCCTTCAGTACAAGGTAATTACCGAAGGTACTGGTGCAACTCCTGCCGATGGCCACATCGTCAAGGTTCACTATACCGGTACTCTCCTGGATGGCACCAAGTTCGATAGCTCCGTCGATCGTGGCGAACCTCTGGAATTCCCCATTGGCGCAGTGATTCCGGGTTGGACCGAAATGCTGAAGCTCATGAAGGTTGGCGAAAAGGTTACCGCATGGATCCCCAGCGATATCGCTTACGGTCCCCGTGGTCGTGGCCCGCAGATTCCGGGTAACAGCACTCTCGTGTTCGAAATGGAATTGATCGACACCCACTCTGCTGACGAACCCAAGGCTGAACCCGCAAAGGAAGAAGCAAAGGCTGAAGTGAAGCCCGCTAAGGCTGAAAAGAAGGCTCCCGCCGCTAAGGCTGCAAAGCCCGCAGCTCCCAAGGCTGAAGCTAAGCCCGCTGCAGAAGCACCCGCTGCCGCTGCACCGGCTGCTGCTCCCGCCGCTGCTGCAGAAGCTCCGGCCGCTGCACAGTAATTTGCGCTGAAATCTTTTATGATTTGAGGACCTCTCCAAACAAAGGGAGAGGTCTTTTTTTATCTTGCGCTTGTTAACTGAAATAGCTGCATTTTATGTGATGCTTTTTGAGGGTTCGCAGATTTGACAATGCAGCTTGTATAGTCGAGGTGTTTGTGTTCCGTTTCTTTATAAAATTTGCGGTAGTCATTTGCGTCATCACCCTTTGGGGTTGTAACGAACAGGAAAAGATCCTGCAGTTGCAGGCAGAGGGTGTCGCCCTTCAGGCCAAAATCGATTCCCTGAATCAGGCTATAGAACAGTCCCAGATGCTTCCCGGAAACTGGATTGTAGAAAATGATACGGTCCGTGCTGGCGATGGCTTGTTCCAGGTGCTTTCCCGCATGCATATTAACGAAAAGGAACGCGGCAAGCTGGTGCTTGGCATGCAGGATAGCGTGGAACTTTCCAAGATGCGTGTGGGGCAGGTCTTCTTTGCCGCCCTGGATTCTACAGGCAGCGTTCAGCGATTCCGCTATGCCACTTCTCCCGCCACCATCCACATGATGAGCAAGACGGATACGGGCTACGTCTATAGCCGTATCGAAAAGCCGGTGACCCGCCGCATGTCTATTTTCGAGGGTGCTCTTACCGAAGGCAGCACCCTGAACGGCACCCTGTTCAAGGTGGGCATTCCTGGCCGCATGGTGGGTATCGTCAGTGGCGTGCTCCAGTGCAAGGTGGCCTTCCCTCTGGCCCGTGCCGGCGACAAGTTCCGTATCCTTCTGGAAGAGACGTTCTATCAGGATTCTATCTGGATTAGCGGCAAGGTGGTCTATGCCGAATTCGACGGTCGCATTGTGGGCCATCACGAAGCCTTCCGCTACGAGGATCCGGATCCCAAGAGTTCCTTTAACGCCCACTATACCGAAAAGGGCGAAGCCCTGGTCTATGACGGTCTGCGTTACCCCTTGGACCGTCTCCACGTAACAAGCCCCTATGGCTCCCGAATTCACCCCATTACAGGCCAGCGCAAGAGCCATCACGGTATTGACTATGGTAACCCCACGGGCACTCCGGTTTATGCCGTGGCCGAAGGTGTGGTCGTGGTTTCGGGTTATGATGATTTAAGCGGTAACAAGATTGCAATCCGCCATCGCGACAATTCCCAGAGCTGGTACATGCACCTGTCTGTTCGCGGTGTAGGTGTCGGTGCCAAGGTGGCTCCCCGTCAGGTTATCGGCCGCGTGGGTAACACCGGTCGTAGCACCGGCCCCCATCTGCACTTCGGTTTCAAGAACGAGAAGGGCGCCTGGATCAATCCCACCAGCAAGACCATGATTGCGACTCCCAAACTGGAAGGGGAACGCCTGGGCCGCCTGCAAAAACAGGTTGCCGAAATCCGTGGAGAAATTGAAAAGACCCTGGCCGCTCCTGCGGTCAAGGCCAATGATACGACGGATGTCATGGTCCGTATGCGAAACCTGTAACAGGTGCTAATTCGCTACTTTCTTGAATCTGAAGCTTCCTGCGCCGCGGCGGATATAGTCGCGGTCAAGAACCTTTGCCTCGCTGCTTTCTCCGGCTGCTTCCTTGTCGAAGTTTCCTGTAGAGACCTTGCCGTAACCGGCTGTTCTTTTTTCTGTGCGTAGGGTGGCAATTTCTACAGCCTTGGCCATTTGCTTGTCGGGGTCGTAGATGAGGTGGTCGGGCTCGATTCCGAAGGAGTGGTATGTTTCCCCGTTCTTGTCAAAGATGTGGGCGTCGGTAATACCGAAGATTCCTCCTGCGAAGGTTTCGCTATAACCCTGGCCGATGCCCTTGCCGTAGGTGGTGGTTCCTACAATGGGGGAGGCCTTGTTGCTGGTAATGTTCATCAACATGATTTCAGAGCAGCTGGCGGTATTCTCGTTGGCCAGGAATACCACATACAGGTCCTTGCCGATGCCGTCGACTTCTGCGTAATCCGTGGTGGTGTCGAATTTTTGAACAATCTTGTTCTGAATTCCGCTTTGAACGGAATCCCAGGTGGCTTCAACGAATGTGGCCAGTTTTTCTCCCTTGGAAAGCAGGTCTGCCGATGCATTTTCACAGTGTTCGATTGTGCCGCCACCATTGTCGCGCAAGTCGATGATGAGGGATTTGTCGCCGTTGTCTACAATCTTCTGGAGGCGTTCATGGAATTCTCCATAGGTTCCGTATTCGTTTGCGGTAATGTCGGTAAATTCATCGATGGTAATGACAGGGATGCCGCTTTTGTATGCCAGATGGACTGTAGGGGCGTTAAATGAGTCCAGCTGGATCACGGCGGTGTGGGATTCTCCGTCGCGGATGTATGCAATCTTGATGATGTCCAGCTTTTGCCCCTGAATTGCCTCTTCGTAATCGGCCTGGCTTGTGATGGTTCGGTAGTTTACCGCGGTGATGATGTCGCCTTCCTGCAGCCCTGCGAAATAGGCGGGGGAATTGCGGAAGATTTCGGTAAATACCAGTGCGTTGTCGATAACGTCAACCTCGGCGCCGATACCCACGCTTTCTGGAGATTCGGTCAGGGCCTTCATGATGCCGTCAGAGAACTCGGGGTCGTAATAGCGGGTGTACCTGTCGCTCATCTGGTTGTACATGCCGCAGACGTCTGCATAACGAGATGTGCAGGCACCCTTGGAGAAGTCGGCGGTAAAGAGTACCTTGAAGTAGACGTCGGGATCGCTGTTCAGTTCATTTTTGAGGTGGGCGTCGTAATAATAGGCGCTTAACAGAAAATGATTGTGCAGGAGTTCCTGGTAATAGATGGATTCCCTGTCCTGGTCCGTGATTTCCTTTGTGGCGCTGCTGCTGTTTTCGGTACAGCCCCACATCAGGAAACCCATGGTCAACGCAGCAATGCTTGCTATAGATAAACTTTTGTTCTTCATTTCATCCTCAAAAAACTAACCCAGACTTTCTAACCCAACGTTCAAAATATAAGAAAAGGTTCTTCACTTTCTATGAAAGCACCACCGATAGATGGTTTGCTGGGGCTAATGGCCTTCTTCGAAACTTTATCGTCTTCGGAATCGGAGAACTTTTTCCCGTAATATTTTTCTAGGGCTTTCATGCCGCAATTCAAGTCGACGCTTTGACAGGGGTAGTCGGGAATGATTCCGATTCTGTGGTAGGAGTTCCCCTTGGGTGTCAAAAATTCCAGGTTGGTGATAATGGCGAGGCCGCCTGCCATGGTGTTCCAGGTGGTCTGCCCGATGCCCTTGCCGTAGGTAGTGTCGCCGGCAACAGGGATGCCAGCGCCCTCGGCGATGGCTGCAGTAAAGATTTCCGCGCAGCTGGCGCTTCCTCCGTTGACCAGGGCCAGGAACTTTCCTTCTTCGCCTGCGTCTCCGGAAATGGCGTTAGATGTATTTGACTTTTTGACAGGAGTCCCGTCGCCGTTAAAAGTTCTCCAGCTTCGGGTAGAAATGGGTCCGGACTTTATGAATAGATCCGCCATGTTGACGCACTGGGTTACATGTCCGCCCGGGTTGTTTCTCAGGTCCAGTATTCTGGGCTTGCTGTAATTCCGCGTGGAATCAAGATAGGCTTTCAGTTCGCCATACGATCCCTTTTCCTTGTCGGCGGTAGTTTGTTTGAACTCGGTGATGGTAACCACGATGGTTCCGTCGATTGTGGTATCTACGAAAACGGTGGGGGCGTAAACGTCTTCCTTTTCCATCTTGTAAGAAAGGGTGTCGTCTTCGTAGGCGACCTTCAATTCAATGGACTTGTTGTAATTCAGGACGGAATCGTAGGTGTTGTAGGCGGCGCTATAAGAAAATGTCTCGGTTTGCAGAAGGCTCTTGCCGTTGACTTCCATGATGTAACCCCAGCGGCGAATTCCTGCGCGCCCTGCAGGACCATTGGGGTAGACCCGCTTAATGCGCAAGGGGTATGGCTGGTTAGCGTAGAGCACGTATTCCATGCCTAGAGAACCGGGGACGATGCTGGTGTTGATGGAGATGGAAGTCTGCTCGCTCTTGGACGGGGCCACGTATCGGGTGAATGGGTCGTCCAGGACTTCATACAGGGTTTGAACGGAATCCCCTTCCGGTTCCAGTTTTTCCAGTTCCTCTTCGAAGAGGTAGGTCCGTTCCAGGAGCCAGTAATTGTAGGTGTACTCTGTGGGGGCGGGGGTGCTTTCTACGGGGTGCATAAAATCACCGCAACCCCAGAGGTTGGCGATAATAAGCATACCGATAAAAAAAGAAAAAACCGATGGAATGTTCTTCACACCGGTTTCTGTAGAAAGCTTCTGCATAACCCTTTAGTCTTTAACCTTTAATCGCTAAGCTAATGATTACTGGTCGATTTTCAGGTTCTTCTTGTCCAACAGGATGCGAGGAACGCCGCCTTCCATGGGGTTTTCCATGACGGAGATGGTTTCCAGCTTTTCGCATTCGGCCAGGCTTTCGGGCAGGGATTCCAGCTGGTTTGCGTCCAGGACCAGTTCCTTCAGGTTCTTGAGGTTGCCGAATTCAGAAGGAATTGCTCCCAGGCTGTTGCCGGAGATCATGAGAATTTCCAGGGATTCCAGCTTGCCCAGGGTGGCGGGGATGCTGGTGAGATCGTTATTGTCAAGATAGAGTTTTTTCAGCTTGGAGAGCTTGCCCAGAGATGCGGGAATTTCGGCCAGCATGTTGTCGTGGAGACTCAGCTTGGTCACCTTGGTCCAGGAGCCGATTTTGTCGGTCAGGTCCAGCAGCTGGTTCTTGGCGATGTTCACCTGCTGCAGGTTCTTGAGGTTACCTACGGAATCCGGCAGTTCAGACAGGCTGTTGTAACCCAGGTACAGGTGTTCCAGCTGGGTCAATTCGCCAATGGTTTCGGGAAGTTCCATCAGGTCGTTTTCGCTGACGGAAAGCTTTTTAAGGTTCTTGAGCTTGCCGATGTCATCGGGCAGTTCTACCAGCATATTACGGTCTAGAACCAGTTCCTCGAGGGAATCCAGTTCGAACAGTTCCGGAGGGAGCAGACGAATATTCTGCTGCGACAGATCCAGTGATTTGGACTTGTCGGCTTTGGCCTTGGCAATAACATCGAGCAAATTCATAACGTATCTCCTATAGCTTTAATCATAGTATTTTTAAGTTGCGTTGGAGCGACATCGGCCGAAAAAATGCTAAAATCCATCTTACATTTTTCGTACGGTTAGAGGTAATGATTTGAGTGTTTTTCTATAATTAGTGCTCAAATGTTTATGAAAACGTCAATTTTTTTCAAAAAAAATTAAAAGTTTTTTGAAAATTGTGCTCAAAGGGGGGGATTTGAAGCTATTTTTTATATATAAATATGACAAATTGGAAGGTACATCATTAGTACCGGACTTTTTAGTGTATCATACTGAGGAAAAAAATGGAATTGACCAAATCACAGGAACGCCGTCTAGCATTTGTAGCTAGCCTTTTGAGTCTTAACCCTAACGATCCTACTGATCGAATCAAGGCACTTCGGCACCTAAACCTGGATGAAAATGGTTGCTTCCATGGATTCCAATACTCCCAGGGCTTTATGGAATTCTTCATCTTCCTGGATGAAGATACTCCCCTCGAAAAGGTTGTGGCTCACCTGAATGCCGACCTGAAGCAGTTGCAGATCGCCGTGTTCCGTACCAGCGATCCTTCCAATCCGTTCTTCATGTCTCTCCGTGAAGAAGCCGACCCCTGGGCTGTCAACAAGATTTCCGATGATGCCGAAGAAGAAGATTCCGATGCACCGGCAAGCCGCCCCTACATGGAAACTCTGGAAATCACCGTGCTCCGCACCCGCGCCAGCCGCGATATTACCGACTCCGAACTGGAACGTACCCTTAAGGACATGCGCCGTAAGCTTACCCTCTGGAAGGACGAAATCAAGGCCAAGCTGGAAATCGTTGCCGAACACGATGACCTGACCCGCGACTTCCGCTCCGCCGACGACAAGCTCGAAATCGTCATGGAATCCGAACCGCTGCACCTCACCAGCGATCACGGTGAACTCTTCCTCGGTTTCTGCCCCATCCGTACCATTTTCGACTACCATGTTGCATTGGGCAAGCGCCTCAAGACAAAGCACAACATGGCTATCGTCAGCTCCAATATCCGTACCTATCTTGGTAACCTCACTCATACCAACGCAGCCCTTATCGATGCCTTCCAGACCATGGAACGCGCCGACGACCAGAATGTGAACGTGGACGACTTCCCGTTCCTGCACAACGGTATGACCCTTACCGGCGATGACCTGCGCCTGAAGGATCGTGACGGCAAGAAGGTGCTGTTCATTGAACGCCCCAAGATTATTAACGGTGCTCAGTCCCTGTTCACCTACGAACAGTACGCCAAGAAGAGCAAGAAGCCGGTGAACCCCTACGTTCTCGTGAAGGTTGTGGTTCCGTATCCCGGTGCCGATAGCTTCCTGAACCAGGTGACCATGGCTAACAACCGTCAGAACCCGGTATTCAGCTACCACCTGCGCGCTGCAGACGATCTGCAGTTCTTCATCTGGCAGCGTTACCAGGAAGAAGGCTTTACCTATGTCTATAAGGATGGCGTCCGCCTGAAGGCTCGTACCCGTAAGCTGGAAGTCCGTATGCGTCCGGAACTTGCAAAGACCCTGTTCATGATGGATGGCAAGCTTTCTGAATGCCGTTCTTCTGATTGCATCTTCGACAAGGAAACTCTTTACCAGCGTTGCTTCGGCGCCTTCGTCCGCGTGGCTCCCGAAAAGGAACGCGATTTCGTTCGCAAGACTATCGCCTTCACCAAGGCATGGCAGCTCCTGAGCCGTCTGCCCATCAAGATCCGTAAGGTGACCCCGGGTAAGGGCGTGTCTATCGAAGCTAACGACGATAATCCGCTGACCCGCATTACCTGGAACGGCCGTCTTGAAGACAAGTTCATCTTCCGTAGCGCCGTCAAGGACCTGGTCGTGGCTCTGGCCCTCAAGCACTGGCTCATCTACGGTGATCCGATCCAGGACTTCGAATGGCTGGTCGAAAACGAACTGAACTTCAACGATTCTATCCTGAAGTATGCCGCCAAGATCTACACCGACGATCTGAAGGGCATCCTCATCAGCGAATTCAAGGATAACTCCAACTACTACGACACCATCACCACCATCGACAAGGATAGCGGTGAATCTGTGGAACGTCGCCTGTGGAAGGGCTTCTCCAACACGGCCACCTACGAAAAGATGATGGATCTGTTGTGCAAGAAGAACCCCCAGTGGGAAAAGTGCCGCGAAGGTATTGAAGCATTTATTTAGGAAAATGAGGCCGGTCCCCTTGCAGGGTCCCTTTGAGGGATGAGGTCGCACCTTCGGTGCTTTTAGGTAAAAGGCTCCTGGCGATTGCCGGGGGCTTTTTGTGTTTGTGGGATTGGTTTTGGACGTACAGTCCGTTAATACTTGTTTGGGGAGAGGGGCTCTGGCAAGGGCCTGTAAATTAAGTTATACTTAACGCATGGAGCGAGTATGCAAACTTGTTCTCGGGGGTAGATTCGATGAACATAAATTTTTTTGAAATGGTTGCGGTTAAGGCCGGCTTTGTTGCCTTTGCTCTGGCCATGGGTCTTGTGGCCTGTGGCGATGATGGTTCTACAAATGGACCGTCTAATGGCCATAATGACTCGAGTGCTTCGTTCGTTGAGTCTGAAGATGATTTGCCTAACTGTACAGAAAGTAGGGATGGTTCTGTTAGCTTTGTTGACGGGACTAAGGAAGGCTTTGTTTGTAAGGACCGTAAGTGGCTTCATTACGATATGATTGTTGACGTTGATGAAAACTTGCCTGGCTGCACGGGGTCAAGAGAAGGCCTGACTGCCTACCTTTATGAAGAAAACCGCGAACTGAAATGTGTAGAAGGTGTCTGGGGGGCTGTTGGCGAAGCGGCTGGCTCGTCTTCTTCTGTCTTCCCGAGTTCTTCTTCAAGTGTCATCCCGGGCACCGCCCCGGAATCTGGCAGCTCCGTTGCATCGTCAAGTTCCGCGAAGTCCTCGTCGTCAGTTGCAAGTAGTTCCTCCGCAAAGAGTAGCAGCTCTGTTGCTGACAAGGCAAACTGTGCCTACTTGAATCCGAACATTGACTACGGCACCATGACCGACACTCGCGACGGCCAGGTGTACAAGACCGTCACCATCGGCACTCAGACCTGGATGGCTGAGAACCTGAACTACGACCCGGGCGATGTTTCCAGTATGGGTAGTTACGCATGGAGCGGCTGCTATGATAATAAAAGTGTAAACTGCACCAAGTACGGTCGCCTGTACACTTGGGAGGTCGCCATGAGTGACGCAAGCTGCGCTTATGGTAATAGTTGCAATCCTAGTGGCATAGTTCAAGGCGTTTGCCCAAGCGGCTGGCATTTGCCTAGCTACGATGAATGGAACACTCTGTTCACCTATGTGGGTGGGACTGGCATCGCCGGTCAGAAGCTGAAGGCCAACACCAGCCTTTGGACCACCTATAGTGGTGTGACTAATGACGATTCCTTTGGCTTCGCTGTTCTGCCGGCGGGCTACCGCGGCGACAATGGCTATTTCTACGACGAGGGCTACGGCGCGCGCTTCTGGAGTTCTACTGAGGACGATAGCGACGACGCGAGCCGTTGGAGCTTCCGCTACAACTACGACGGCGTGAACAGCTATTGGAGCAACAAGGGCAGCGCGTTCTCTGTTCGCTGTCTTCGGGACTAAAGCGATGGTGAGTACAGCAAAAGTAAGCTTGCTTACTTTTTTTGTCGAACCTGAGCGTAGGCGCTTCAGCGCCCTCTAACTAGACCGACGTAAGTCGGACTAGCGGTTGGCTAATGTAGGACAATCAAAGCGACAAAGGATTGCCCTTTTTACAAAAAAAACACCATTGCATTTTTTTGAATGGTGTTTTGATTGTTACTTTATCTGTGATTTTACTGTTGGAATAAGTTTTTCTGAATCTCCAGCACCCGATCAATCGAAACATCGTTGTCTTCTGCGATTTCATCCAGGGTGAGCTTGCCTCGCTTTAAAGCCTTGATGACCGCCTCGGTCCGAGCTTCGTCCTTACCTTCAGCACGGCCTTCAGCACGACCTTCAGCACGACCTTCTGCGTGTCCTTCGGCAAGTCCCTTTTCAAAGCCTTTTGCATGCCCTTCGTTGATGGCGTCGTCGATGCAACAGTCGATGTCGTACTGAGTAGTCATGGAAAAAGCCTGCCTTTCTAGAACTTCCTTGGGGGTTCTACGGATGCGCAACCGCTCGTAGGCGTCGCGGATGGCGCCCTGGGCGGTGCTGGGAATTTCGTCGCGGCTGCCACAGTTGTTGATGAAGTCCATCCATTCCCGCTCCCTTTCGGGAACGTCCTTGGCGGCTTCCAGCTTCGGCAACTTAATGAAAATATAGTTCAAAACATCGCTTACGGGCAAGGCGTCCTTGTTTCCCAGGTCGCTCTTGCGGTAGATTGCCCAGGTGTCGCGGTAGTCCTTGTTGCCGTCGGTGGCGTTCTCGCAGATCCAGATGCTGTATATCTTGGGCATGCGATAACGTTCTGCGAGGGAGAGTTCGCGGCGGCGCTTCTGAAGGGAAAGAAGTTCTTCGCGGTGGGCCTCGGCGGCCATGACGGCTCCGTACAGAACGACGCGATCCTTAAAGTGAGTGTGACCGTATCTCTGCATCTCTACGTCGATGTATTCGCCCTTCTTGGTCTTGGCGTGAACATCGACACCGACGATGTCGTCGCTGGGGTAGATGACCGCCAGGTCGCGGTTCATGTGCTCAACCTCTGTAATGGCATCCTCGTCGTTGCGGCGGAGGACTGCGTTCAGGAAGTCCATCAGGATTTCCTTGTCCTCGAAAAGCCTGACGAAGGCGGTGTTCTCCTTCGCGGAAAGGAAAGTGGATTGACGCAGCAGCTCCGGAATTTCCTGTTCCGGAAGGTCCTGGTTCAAAATGACGCCGAAGTCGGCGCGTGATCCCAATGCTATCATGGGATACCTCTTGAGAAAAAGTTTAACAATATGGTGCCGACCTCAATTTTTCGTTGAAATCGGGGGCCCTACGTTACACACTCAGGAAGCGCTTTCCCAGGTACCCTGCGGCGTCCTTCCTTCGGTCAAGTTGAAGGCGAAGTGCCGCGAGCAGCAAGCAGAGAGTTAATGGCCGCGCACGAATGCCGGATGAGAATAGGCTGAATATAGTAAAATACTCTAAAGATGGCGTTTTTTGTTGACCGCTTTTACAGCGTTTTTTATCTTTGTTTGCGAAAATTTTACACGAGGAGTTCTTACAATATGTGGAACGAAAAACATCTTAACAGACTGAATGAGTACCTGAGCCAGGCTCAGGCTGCTGGTGGCGCTGCCCGTATCGATAAGCAGCACCAGTCCGGCAAGTATACTGCTCGCGAACGCATGGAAATGCTGTTCGATGCAGGCACTTTCGTGGAAGTTGGCGCTCTCCGCAAGTCCAGCAACCGCGTTCTCAAGGAAAGCAAGGTCATCCTGGGTGATGGCGTCGTTACCGGTTACGGCAAGGTGAATGGCCGTCTGGTGTTCGCTTCTTCTCAGGACTTTACCGTTGGTGGTGGCGCTCTCGGTCAGTGCCATGCCGAAAAGATTTGCCGCGTCATGGACATGGCTGTTGAAGCCGGTTGCCCGTTCGTTGCTATGAACGACTCTGGTGGAGCTCGTATTGACGAAGGCGTGTTCTCCCTGGCTGGCTATAGCGCTATCATGGCTCGTAACGTTTGGGCTTCTGGTGTTATTCCCCAGATCGCCGTGATTATGGGCCCCTGTGCTGGTGGTGCCTGCTATTCTCCGGCTCTGTCTGACTTCATCTTCATGACTCAGTCCACTTCCCAGATGTTCCTCACTGGCCCCGCTGTGGTTAAGCAGGTCATGGGCGAAAACATCACCGCTGCCGAACTGGGTGGCGCTCCGGTGCATACCGCAAAGTCCGGTGTGGCTCACTTCATGTTCGAAGATGACGTAAAGACTTTGGAAGGCGTTCGCAAGCTCCTTTCTTACCTGCCTCAGGGCAACAAGTGCAAGCCTGTTCCTGCTGCAGAACAGCTGGAAGAAAAGGCTGACGAAAAGGGCATCAAGAAGCTCTTCAAGAAGTTCCTGAACAAGCAGGAAGCTACCTGCGAAACTGCAGAAGATAAGAGCGCAACTATCCAGGACATCGTTCCGGATAACTACAAGCAGGCTTACGACGTTAGCGCCGTGATTGCCGCTTTCGCTGACGCTGACAGCTTCTTCGAAGTCCAGAAGGACTGGGGCAAGAACGTTGTGATCGGTTTCGCTCGCCTGAACGGTGAAGTTATCGGTATCGTGGCTAACCAGCCCAAGGTTCTCGCTGGTTCTCTTGATGTTGACGGCTCCTCCAAGGCTGGCCGCTTCGTTCGCTTCTGCGACGCTTTCAACATTCCTCTGCTGGCTCTCGTAGACGTTCCGGGTTACATGCCTGGTAGCAAGCAGGAATACTCTGGCATTATCCGCCACGGTGCAAAGCTCCTGTACGCCTTTGCCGAAGCAACCGTTCCTAAGGTTACCCTCATTCTCCGTAAGGCCTTCGGTGGTGCTTACATCGCCATGAACTCCAAGGACGTGGGTGCAGACTATGTCTTCGCTCTGCCTATTGCTCAGGTGGCTGTGATGGGTGCAGAAGGTGCTGTTGAAATCATCAACAAGAAGGAAATCACTGCTGCTCCGGATCCGGTTGCCGCACGTGCCGCTTGCATCGCCAAGTACGAAGACGAATTGATGAACCCCTACGTTGCCGCTGCCATGGGCGTGGTTGACGAAGTCATCAAGCCGGAAGACGTACGTAAGCGCCTTGTGGGTGCCTTCGACGCTCTGAAGACTAAGGATCAGAAGCGTTTGTGGAAGAAGCACGCTAATATTCCGCTGTAAGTGAAATAAGGCCGATAAAGATCGGTCCTTGATGCTCACTGTTTTTAAAAGGTTCCTGGTTAATGACCGGGAACTTTTTTTTGTATAAACTAATCTGCTGTTTTGAGGCTGTTTCGGCGGATTATGCGGTTTAGGGGCTCTTGTTGTAAAGTTTGCGGCTTCTACTGCGAAAAAAAATGCTAATTTCCCAAAAAATTTCGGTGCTTTGTCCATAAAAGTAATGGTCTCCGCAGGGCGGAATTCAGTATTTTTTTGGTAGGGTGGCCGAGGGGTTGCTTACAAGGATTTTTTCGCGGCTTATTGTTTGTGTCTATTTCTGATTTGAAATACTGGTTTTATGCTTTAGGTGTTGCTCTGACGGCGGGTTTTGCCTGGTCTCAGAGTGATTCCATGTCTGTTGTTTCTGCGGCGGATGCCGAGGTTGGCGAGGTTGATCCTGCAGAAACCGAGTGGCAGCCTACCATGCAGTATATGGAGTTGCCCCCGTCCGTGACACCTTTGAGCGGTATGACGCCTTTTGGCGGAATCGGTTCTTCTCCCCGTTTGATGAATACCATGAAGGGGCAGGTGTTCACCCACGATGTGGATGTGGCAACCCGTGAAATGGACATTTCCGAGAAGCATGTGAATGCCGCTTCCCGAGATACCACCGTGCTCTGGTCGGCACATTATCCGGAATTGACGGATTACGTGAACGACATGTATTTGGCAGGCCGTAAGAATTTATGGTTGAACGGTCTGGTGGGGCAAGCTAACGAAGGGTACGAGACTCCGGAGACGGGTTCCGTTTTCGACATTACGGTCCCGGTGACTATGCCGGCCTGGATGCGCGATTTTGGTCTGGATAAGCCTAAGCTGATGCTTCAGGGTACCATGGATATCCGACTGAAGGGATACGGTGAAAAGGATGATGCCGAAGGTAGTACTTATACCAGCCTCTGGCCCAGCCCCACGCTGAACTATACTCCCAACTTTATGGTGAAGGGCAAGATCGGCCCTTACATTACCGTCGAAATCAATAACGTTGAAGAAGGCCTTGGTACCAAGAACCAGGTGCGCGTGGTGTACGAAGAATCCTATAAGGATGAATTCGAGGACTACATCTTGCAGCGTGTGGAAGCGGGTACCACGAACCTGGCCCTGACCGGTACGGAACTGACGGGTTATTCGGAAAACCATCAGGGCCTCTTTGGTATCAAGGCGGACTGGAAGCTGGGCGACTGGCGCCTGACTACCATTGCATCCCAGGATGGTGGTGAACAGGAAGAATATACCTTGAAGGCTAGCGAGTCTACGTCTGAATTCCAGATTCTGGATAAGCAGTTCATTGCCTACCGTTATTATTTCTTGAACCATGGTGCCAGGAAGGCTTACGTTAAGAACGCCATTCATGGTAAGACTACGTCTGACTATCCTGCCGCAAAGAACTTGCAGCTCTATAAGCGCGGAAACATCACCACTTTCAGCAATTCTACAAAGGATGTAATCGATAATGTAACGGCGGTCTATAGGACTCCCGATGGCAAGGTTATCGAGAAGAAGGTGGACCGCCTGATCGCCCTGGACCCCAAGACGGACTTTACCTACGATAGCAAGACCGGTATCTTGAAGGTTAACGGTGTCAGCCGCAATACCTTGATTGCCGCAAGCTGGAGCGACGATAGTTCTGGCCGTGGAAATACGTCTGACGTCAAGAACGGATCCAAGGTAATCTTGGTGCAGTGGGATGCGGCTCTGCCGGAACTGACGGACATCGACAAGTTGATGCTCCGTAACGTGTACTCTGTGGGTATTTCTGACGCCAGTGCCTCCAGCTATGTGCTGCGCATGAAGAATAAGTCTGGCATTGCCGGCAACTATCTTAAGACCCTGGGCCTTGTGGATGATAAGACCGGAAGCCCTCTGGTTAACGACGCAACCATCTTCAAGAAGAATGAATCCGGTACCTACACCGGTGAAATGTGGCTTCCCTGTAAGACCACTTCTGATACGACGGTAAAGTCTGAATCCAGATTGATGGATAACTGTCTTGAACCTCTCCGCTGGGTGGACTCCTCGGCGGCTATGGCCCAGATGTATTCCTTGCCGGTCTACAACCTTTCCCGCTACACCAGCAAGTTCTATTTCGAAACTGTGGGCAAGCGCCGCAGTTCAACGCTTAGCGTTCGTGATCCCAGCTCCAGCTATTCTGTGAATGGTAGTTCCTGTATGGATATTTCTCCGGGCTCCGAAAAGGTGACCGCAGGTTCTACGACTCTTATCCGTGGTACCGACTACGAGGTAAACTACGAACTGGGGCAGATTGAACTTTTGAGTGAACGCGCTCTTGACCCGAATAAGGAAATCAAGGTCAGCTACGAATGCGAACCGCTCTTTGAAATCGACAACAAGCTGTTGCTGGGTGCCCGTGCTGAACTGCCTTTGGACTTGTATGGCCTGGGTGCAGGATCTGTTTTGGGTATTACCGCCCTGTACAAGAGTCAGAGCACCACGGCTGAAGTGCCGACCTTGGGTAACGAACCTTACTCCAGCGTATTGCTGGGTATGAACCTGCGCTTGCAGGATACCGTAAACGCCTTGACTGAACTGGTGGACGCCATTCCGGGAATCAATGCTACTGCTCCGTCTTCCTGGCGCTTTGAAGCTGAAATTGCCGCAAGCCATCATAATGCAAATACTAGCGAGAACCAGTCTGCCTTGGTGGAAGACTTTGAAGCCACCACCTCTGGCTTGACTTACCCGCTGTCTAGGCTTTCCTGGTATCAGGCTTCTCCTCCTGGTGGTACGGACCGCTCCATCTTTACATACATCCCGGAGCTGGATTACAGACATCAGGGTGAATTCATCTGGCATAGCAACAATACGGAACTGTACAAGAACATCTACCCGGCTGTGGGTAATTCCGATGTGGACAATCAGCACTTGACCGTGCTGAAGATGACGCTTCGCCCCAATGACAACCTGATGGGAAATTCCTGGGGTGGTGTCATGCGCCCCAACAGCGCCTACTATCAGGATATGAGTGACCTGAAGTATGTCGAAGTGGTGGCTCGTGGTAACGTGGGATCTATTTACCTGGACCTTGGTCTTGTTAGCGAAGACTTGTCTATTAACGGTGATCGTCCTAACGAAAAGTATGATGGTGAAAATGACCTGGGTACGACTACGGCCCTGCACGACAAGGGTCTGGACAACGCTACTGGCGCCGATGAAGTCCGCTATGTGTGGAAGTGCAGTAATGCCGGCTGTGAATCCAGGGAAGTGAAGGCGGATGCCGGTTCTACGGATATCGCTCGCGATGATTACGATGATGACCTGGAAGATCTTAGCGATCCTCCGGTAAACATTAACGGTACCGAAAACAACTCCGGTGAACGCAGCTACGATACCGAAGACATTAACAAGAACGGCGCCCTGGATACGGACATTAGCTTTGTTCGTTATCGTATCGACCTTTCTGATACGCTGAAGGCTCATTTCGAGGAATTGAAGAACGGCTGGCGCAAGTGGCGCATCCCGCTGAACCAGTATGATACCATCGTGTCTTCTACAGGTAGCGATTATCTGTCGATCTTGTCGGGCGCTCAGTATTCTCGACTCTGGATGGGTTCCTTGAACAAGGGTGTGGCCGAAGCCAAGGTCCAGATTGTTCATCTTGCCGTTGTGGGTAATGCCTGGGAAGAAACAACCGTTGCCGACCTGTATCGCACTTCGACTAACGAAAATTCCCAGATTGTAGAAATCAATGGCGTTGAAACTCAGGTGAGCGAAGTGACCTCTGCAAGGGATACCACCTACATCAAGGTTTCTACAATCAATAACCGCGAAAACTCCGACAAGTATTCCAAGTCTCCCAATACGGCGACGGAACGTGATTCCGATACAAACGCTCCCTTGAAGGAAACGGCACTTGTCCTGGATTACCATAATATGCAGCCGGGTCAGGAAGTGGGCGTGACCCGCATCTTCGAGACGGACAAGAAGGACTTCTCCAGCTATAAGTCGGTGAAGATGGAAATCCATTATGCCGCGAAGGACAATACGGGTGACGTCCGATTTGCCATTCAGTTCGGTGAAGGCTCGCTGGAAGGTTCAAGCGATTACTACGAATGGAGCTTCAAGCCGGTTAAGCTGGAATGTAGCTCTACCGTATGCCACGATGACAACTGGCTCGACAACGCCTTCTCTATGAATGTGGCTGATTTCTCTGACTTGAAGCGTGGCCGTACTCCGCCGTTTGTAACCGCTGTCGAAAAGAAGCTGAAGCCGAAGAGTGGCGAAAGAGACCGCGAAGAAAAAATCCGCCTGGTGGGTAATCCGTCTATTACCAGCATTGACTGGATGCGCTTTGTGATTATTGCGGATTCCAGCAGCGACGCCTCTAGTTTTGAAGGTACCTTCTGGGTAGACGACTTGCGCCTTTCCGATATGGATACGGATTGGGGTTATGCAGGCCGTGTTGGCGGTCAGGTGAACTTCTCTGACTTCATCTCCCTTTCTGGAACGGTCCGTTATCAGGATGGAAACTTTGCTACCCTTTCTACTTCTAATGGCTCTCCTAAGCCCAAGGTTTCTGAAGCCGCTTCTCAGCTGGATGTGGCCAGTGACTTTACCATGAATTTGAACAAGTTCCTGGATGATAGCGCCGGCTTCCATATTCCGCTTTCTTTGGGATACCATAGCACTACGAAGCGCCCCTACATGAAGCCTACTGATGACATGATGCTGAACCACAGCAGCTTTGTCGAAATGACAGGCGATATGTTCCAGCAGCAGCTCGAAGTGGATCCCAGTGATGAACAGCAGCTTCGTGACGAAGGTGAATCAAAGGGCTACCAGTCTTACGTTCGCGAAAAGACCATCGGTATCAGCTACCGCAAGGACTACAAGGCTCACGAATCCAAGTTCGGTGAAGTGATGTCCCAGATTTTCCTGGACCGCCCTGCGTTCAGTTATTCCTATACTGAATCTGAAGGCCGTTCCACAACCAGTGCCGACTCCACTTATTCGTACCATACGATTCTTGAATATAAGTTGGGTACGTTTAGCCTCTTTAAGTTTAAGCCGATGGAAGGCCTGTCTGACATCTCCTGGCTCAAGGAACTTTCCAAGACTGAATTTGAACCTTGGCCGCAGACTTTCGACTTGACCCTGTTCGACTTGAACTATGTGCGTTATGTGAACCAGGCTCGTGATCCGGATTATGTGGATCCCCAGGTAGACAAGGTGGTTACCTATACCACGGAATTGAACCACAAGCTGAACATGCGCTGGAATATTTTCTCGTTCTTGACTACCAGCTATTCCTTGAACATCAAGCGTGATATGTATGGTGGTGGCGACCGTGAAGCCTTTGTAAAGAAGAACTTCTTTACTTCAAGAGACGGCGGCCTCTTTGCCAGCGATTATGTCTTTGATTTCGATCATACTGATCGCAAGGTCTACATTTCTTCTGATAGTGTGCTTGTCATTCCTTACGACACCATTCCTAGACCGAAGCTTTCTGCCGATGGCGATACCTTGGGTGAGGACTGGGTGGTCGATATGCAGAATCCCGACTCCTATGAAATCCTGTATGATAGCACCCGCTTCTACAAGGTGGATAGTGTGGGCCACAGGGAATATGGCCGTTCCTATGGTATTCTTCGTAACGAACGTGCTCGTAGTCAGCAGTTTAGAATCGGCTTTAACCCCAGGCTGATTCCCTTCATTCCGTTTACCACGAATTTCACCTCTGACTTTAGCCAGCAGAAAACGATTCCCGATGATTTCTCCTTTAGGGATGAAACCATGATCGAAAAGAACTACTGGACTATTTCTCAGACCAACCGATTCGAATTTTCTCCCACCTTCAGGATTTTGGATTTGGCTCAGAGCTTTGGCAAGGAAAATGCCGTGGCCAGCGCCCTGGAAAAGATCAAGTGGCGTGAAATTCGTTTCAACTGGACTGCAAGCACAAACACCGTGGGTGAAAACTTCACCTTGTCTCAGCTTTATGAAGATCAGGGTGTGACTCCGCTGCAGTATTATCTGTACGGTCTCGGTCTTGGCAATGGCTATAGGAACCGCGGACTCTACAATATCGTAACTGGCGACATGGGACTTGACCATCGCGATGATTTCCGCAGGTTTGCCCAGTATCGTAACCATGAAGTGGATACTCTGGTTTATCAGGGGAACTTTAGACATGCCGTTTCCCGCCAGTTCCAGGTGGGTACGGGAATTACCTTGCCGATTTGGGATATCGGTGTGACGGGCGATTTGCAGTGGAAGGAAGATTTCTCCCAGTCTCGTGAATACCCGCTGTATATCGATACCACCACGTTGTGGCCGAAGATTGGTGTCGGTGTGACTGTTCCCAACTTCGCCCAGAGAGTTTCGTTCCTGAATGATTTCAAGAGTGTTTCTACATCTCATCGTTTCGACTACTCCTACACAACGACGGTTCATCCGTTCCAGAGTGCAGAAGATTCCTGGAGTCAGACGCTTAACTTCAATCCGCTGGTCAAGATTACCTTCTTGCTCCAGAACAATATGCGTATCGAAAATGCGGTCCGCATGAAGATTGAGAGCACGGATCGTCGCCCCAAGGAAGAAGTGGTCAGCTGTACCAGCTGGGCTCCTGAAAATCAGGATTGCAGTGGTGGGAGCTCTCGCGATACGACGGACTATTTCTGGGAAACGCCCTGGATTCATACGGCCCTGTATAACGACTTCGCCTTCAATATTGGTGATGACTTTACCGTTACCTATCCTCTTAAGCTAGACAAGGTTCTTAAGATCTGGAAGTGGTTCTACAAGTTCAAGAATTCTATCGACTTGAAGTTCACCGCAGGTTACGACTACAAGAAGACTATTCGTAAGGAATACGTTCCCAACGAAGGTTATGACATGTGGGCTCCCGAAAGCGGTACTTCTGATGGTGTCTTTAGACAGTGGTCTTATGTGGCTCCCACGACAGGAACTGAAGAGACTCTGACGGTGTATAATCCGAAGCTTCATCTGGAAGAACGTAGGGTTCCCTCAAGAACACACGAATGGTTCCTGCGTCCTGCAGCCAGCTATCAGTTCAATAAGATGGCCTCTATGAGTTCTTACGTCGAGTACCGCCAGATTCATGAAAAGCTGGATGACGAAACTCCTCACCTGCGTCAGATTCTGCAGTTTGAAATTGCGCTGATGCTGCGATTCAATTAAAAAATATGAGGCGCCTCTTCGGGGGCGCACATTGTTTTAAAGGATGTAATTATGGCAAAGCAAAGAGTAGCTGTTGGAATGAGCGGAGGTGTGGATTCCTCGGTGGCGGCGCTTTTGTTGCAGGAACAGGGGTACGAAGTTTTTGGTGTGACCTTGCGAGTGTTGCCTCCCTTGGCCGAGGCTTCTCGCGCCTATGATCCCGAAAAAGATGAGAGCGTTTTGAAGGCTCGCTCCGTGGCTGATAGATTGGGAATTGAACATCATGTGGCTGTTTGTGATGACGCCTTTACGGAACGTGTGTTAAAACGTTGCCACAATGATTTTTCTAGGGCCCGTACGCCAAACCCCTGCTGCTATTGCAATCGTTACATCAAGTTTGGCTGGATGATGGATTTCGCCCTGGAACATGGTGCTGATTTTTTGGCGACCGGTCATTATGTCCAGATGAAGGACGTTGACGGAGCCCGCAGACTTTTTAAGGGACTTGACGTAGGTAAGGACCAAAGCTATTTCCTTTTCGGTGTTCCCGACGAGTCGCGTGCCCGTGTGCTTACTCCTCTCGGAGGTTTTGTTAAGTCCCAGGTTCGTGAAATTGCCTCCCAACATGGTTTCGTAAATGCCAGTGCCAGCGATAGCCAGGATATCTGCTTTGATATTTATGGCGAGGACTATACAAACTTCTTGACGGGCCGTTATGGCCAAATGACCCGTGGCGGGAACTTTGTTACGGAAGAGGGCAAGGTGCTTCGCAAACATGACGGTTTCCATCGTTATACGGTCGGTCAGCGTAAAGGGCTTGGAGTCGCTTTGGGCGTGCCTGCCTTTGTGCGGAACGTGAATCCGGAAACAGGGAACATTGTGGTGACTGCCGACAAGGCTGCCGTAAGTGCCGACATGGTGCAGATTGAAAACTGCGTGTGGCATGGAGGGGCGGTAAAGCCCGGTGATGTATTCCGCTGCGAGGGCATGGTGCGTTATAGGCAACGTCCTGTGTCTTGCGAGGTAAGCATCCTTGAAGACGGGAAAGCTATCGCTCGCTTTATGGAACCGCTATTTGCCGTGACTCCGGGGCAGTGTGCCGTATTCTATGATGGCGACATGGTCGTCGGTGGCGGCTGGATCGTATAACTAAAAAACGCGGGAGATGCCCCGCGTTTTCTGTTTAGATATTTTTTGTGAATCGAATGCCTAGCGGACGATACCTATTTCGCTACGCTTTACAAACCCCTTGACCTTTTCGCCGAGGCGGATTTCTACGAAACGGCCTTGTTCCGAAAGAACTTCGAAGGAGGTTCCTTCAGAAAGGGTATTCAAGGTTTGGGCCTTGTCGTTAGGTGCGCTGGTGACGTCGGCATCGGCTGCGGTAACGACTCCGGTAATTTCGGTTTCGGCAACAATGATCTTGTAGCCAGCGCTTGCTCCGATGATGCTGAAAATGGCGGTGAGCACGAAAATGAACCCGATAAAGATATTCTTGGTCTTTTCGCTGGTGGAAACCTTGCGGACGATGGCTGCCAGCATAATGAGCCAGAAAATACCTAACAGGGCGAACATCTGAGCTTTCAGGGAAAGGGCATGGTGGGCCTTGAAGAGACCTGCCAACAGCGGGTTCTCTTCGTCGTCTTCATCAACCTTGTCCTTGGTCATAGCCTGGGCATAGGCCAGATTGTGCTGGACGTCGGCATCGTTGGGACGTAGGCGTAGGGCGCTTTTAAAGTAATAGATGGCATAACCCAACTTTGCGCTACGGAAATAGGCGTTTCCCAGATTGTACAACAAGTCGGCGTCCTGGATGCCTTGTTCTTCGTAGCTGTCGTTGCAGGTGCGCCATTCGTCGATGGCTCGTTCGAAATCGCCTTCGTTGTAGGCTTTTGTTCCGGCCTCGATGCCGGCGCAGGCGGTAGGTGCTGCACTAGCTATTCCCAGACTTGCGATACAGAGGGCTGCTAAAAACCAGACTTTAAAAATATTCTTCATTTTATAAAACCTCTTTTGGCCTTACTTCAGCCCGTTCAGACTTTCGCAAAGTTTTTCCACGTCCGCGAGCATTTTCTTCTGTTCTTCGGCGGAGGGACTGACCGGGGCGAAACGTGCGAAGGCGCATTTTTCAAGCCAACTGTCAATGGCGGAAATGGTTTCGGCAGAGACGCCGCGGCTTTCCAGTTCCTGCTTCATCTGGGGACGGGTCATGCCCCTGAATTCTGCGTTGGTCAAGTCGCTAAGGTAATCTACCAGACCGTTTTCTAGAGCGGCGTAGAGAGCCTTGGCGTCGCCCTTTTGCAGTGCGGCATTGGCGTTGGCAAAGCGGGCCTTCAGCTGCTTGCTAGCCTTGCCCTTGCGAACCAGGGCCTGGTTGCTGCTGAGTTTGCGCTTACGCTTGATGGCCAAGGTGACAATGAAGTAGAAGGGAAGGGCCGTTGCAAAGAGAATCCAGTAGAGGACGTTCTTGTAAGGGGCTTGACTCGAAGCGGTACCGCTAATTTTATGAATGAAACGGATGTCGCTGCCCAGTGCCTCGATCTCTTTCTTCTGAACTGGGGCGGGACCGTTCGATACGTTGGCTACAGGTGCCTGGAACATGGCTTCTGCAGAAGCGTCGCCCTTTTCTACTTCGATATTCCAGGGGCCAGCCACTGCGGTTTCGTATTTCTTCTTGCTTGGATTGAACCAGCTGTACTTGATTTCGGGGATGGTGAATTCGCCCTTCTTCTTGGGGTAAAGGAAGACTTTTATGCTCTTGCTGGTGACCACCTTGTTTCCGACGATTTTCTTGGAGATGTCATTTTCGGGAGGCACCGAGCGGAAATCGCTAAAGTCGGGAAGCTTGGGATCGGTAATGGATCCGGGAAGGCCGTCACCCTTGATGTTGATGGACAGGGTCATGGCTTCGCCCACCTTGAGGTTGGTGCGGTCAAAGTCTGCGCTAAAGCTGTAGTTGCCTACCATACCGCTAAAGTTTTCGGGCTTGCCTTCGGTGGGGAGGGGCTTAACGGTTATGTTGACGGTGGGGGAGGTGGCTTCGGCCTCGATCGATTCCTGCTTGACGCTTCTGCTCGAGAAGGACATGCCGCCCATCTGTTTCTTTTCTTCGACGACCTTGGGTTCACCCAGCTTGGTGTATTTGAACTTGAATGCCGGAATTTGCAAGTTGCCGCTCTTGGTGGGGCTGAGCCATGCAAACTTGGCGCTGGCCTGAAGTTCTCGGCGGGCGTTTTCAACCGGTTCGAATTTCATGTTGGCGAGATCACTGCGGTGGACGATAAAGTCGTTACCGGTGCTCATGTCGGTGGCCTGCAGGTTCCCCTGGAAATGTTCGTAGGTGTGGAAACCCAACGTAACAGAGAACTGTTCGCCTTCGTAAACGGATTTCTTGCTGGGGGTCAGGCTAACGGCAAGGGCATCGTCGGTAAAGGCCCGCTGAATGTTGACTGGAATATCGCCTGTGATGCCATGTTTCTGGCCATCGATGTTCATGAAGATGCCACCGGCGCTGATCCGTCCGGTTTTCTTTGGGGCCTTCAAGGTAAAGGTGTAGACGCGTGCCTTGTAGCTGCGGGCTCGGCCGCCACCGCCAAAGAAGGATTCAAAGGGGTCCATTTCTGGACGCATGACCTGGTCGGCACTGTCCAACTTTACAAGGTTGAATCCATTCTGGGCTTCAAAATGCAGGTCGCTTCGGTTGTCGGGCAAATCCTGCAGGGGGAACACAAGCTGAATTCCAAAAGTGTTGCCAGCCTCAATACGGTCCCTGTCAAATTGGAGGGACGGGCGGGCAAAAGCCATGGCTGTAAGGGCCATACATGCTAGCGTCAATTTTTTCATGGCCTAAAAATACCAAATTTTAGGTTGCGAGATGTATAAAACGGCTGGATTTCGTGAACAGAAAACGAAGATATCAGTCGAAATTCAGACTGCGGCGGTAAGGAGTGAATCCTGCCTTACGGATAAAGTCTTCTGCGGCTTCGATGCTGGTCAATCCGTGGTTGGTAAGGACGTTTTCTTCGATGACAATGCTGTTGATGTCGTCGGCACCGGCGTGCAGTCCCAATTCACCCAGCGAAAGTCCCATCCCCAGCAAAGAAACTTCGATATGGGGGATGTTATCCAGGTAGAGGCGGCTGAGGGCCAGAAGCTTTAGGTATTCGTCTCCGCGAACATGGCGGATGGGGAACTTGTCTGTCTGGGGTTGGAAAGTCCATACGACGAAACTGTTAAATCCGGCGACGTTTGCGGTGACTGCCTGGTCCTGGGTCTTTCGGACGTACTCCAGGTGCTCGATAATCTCTTCGGGGGTTTCGACACTGCCGAATACGATATTGGCGCTGCCGGGGAGACCCTTCTTGTGGCAGGCTGCCAGAACGTCGCACCATTCCTGTGCTTGCAGTTTCTTGGGGCTGAGCATTTGACGCATGCGGTCGCTGAGAATTTCTGCGCCTGCACCCGGAACAGAACTAAGACCTGCATCCTTAAGAATGTCCAGCAGACTTTCGAGAGGCATGTTGTTGAACTCGGCCATGCGCTTGAGTTCTACGGGCGAAAATCCGCGGACTCGTACTCCCATTTCCTGGGTCAGCATTTTCAGTACGTCGGTGTAATAGGACAGGGGGATTTCCTTGTTGACTCCGCCCTGCAAAAAGATGTGGTCGGCGCCCTTGGCCTTGGCCTCGATGGTCTTCTGACGGATTTCGTCGAGAGTCAATACATAGGCTTCGGGGCTCTTGTAGGGCCTGCAAAAACTGCAGAAACTGCAGGTCACTTCGCATACGTTGGTGTAGTTCACGATGCGGAATGCGGTGTAGCCCACACGGTTGCCGGGAAGGCGTTTTTGACGTACCGTGTTGGCGGCTTCTACCACCTGTGTCCAGGGTGTTTCTGTCAGGAGTTCCAGCCCTTCCGCAGGGGTCAGGCGGAAATCATTATTTGTCGGGTTTTCTGCCCCTAGAATCGCTTTTTGCAGGATCTTATTCATTGTCCCCTAAAATAGAAAAGTCTATGCCGGTTGTGTATGGATATATCGTCCACGGAAATCCACTTTGTTCATAAGCCGTTTATCGTAAATAAGGGTAAATTTACCTTGTGGTTTTTATCAAAAAAAGGAAAAATGAGATGAAAAACAGGAATGTTCTGGCTTTGGGTTTGGCCACAGCGCTGTCTGTATCTTCGGCAAATGCCTTTGTTTTGACAGGTTCCGTTCATGATGCCAAGGGAAAGGCGGTGAAGGGGGCTGAACTATCTTTGATCGGCACAGAGTATTCTGCTGTTTCGGACGGGGTGGGCTCCTTTACCATTCGCGATACGCCGATTAATACTACGGCGATTAAGCCTGTTGTGAATCCTGGCTTCGTAAGAGTCGATAACGGAATACTTTCTTATTCTCAGGCTGCATCGGCTCCTGTGCAGGTACAGGTTTTTGATGCCATGGGTTTTAGAGTTGTGAATCAGGAATTGAACGGCTCGGGTTCCGTTGATATGCGTAGCTTTGTAAAGAGCGAAGGAACGTACTATGCCCGAGTGAAGATGGGGAACGCCTTGCAAGGTGTGAAGTTTACGGCCCGAGGTTCCTATGGTTCATCTTATGGAGTGGCTCCTGTAAATACCCTGAAAAAGGAAGGGGAGGGGGGAACTCTACAGGTTACCGCAGACGGTTTTGATACACTTAAAGTAGCTCTCGCGAATCTCGATACCAACTTGGATCTGACCCTGGAAAAGGCCGTGGGTGCAGAGGAAGTTTATGACTTTGGATGGGCCAAGGGGAACGCACCCGTGCCTACTCGTGGTTGTGGCAAAACCTGGAGCCGCGTAAAGTCGGGCAGCTATGAATTCCAGTGGAGCAAGGGCAAGCGTACCATCAGAATCGATATCCCTGACAACTACGATAATACCAAACCTTATCGCCTTGTTTTCGGTATGCACTGCATGGGTGGTTGGGCTGGTGGCGTCCAGCAAGAAGGCTACTATGGCATGAAACCTCTGGACACCGAAAAGACTACCATCTTTGTGGCTCCCGAAGGAAACGGCAATCAGGCTCCCTGGGCACAAGATGACTACACTCTGTTTGATGAACTTCTGGCAGATCTTCAGGGAAATCTCTGCATTGACTCTTCCCGCGTATTCTCTGCAGGATTTAGCTATGGTTCCATGTTTACTAATGGGCTTTCCCGTAATCACCAGCATGTGCTTCGTGGTGTAGCAGCTTACGAAACGGCTGAAATCAACATCTATGTTCCGCCTCATTCCGGCAAGTCCATCGCCTGGATGGGTGTGCTTGGCCTGCAGGACGACCTGTGCCGTCCGGACCTTGGTCGTGCAGCCCGTAATACAGCCTTAAAGCACAATGGACCTAACTTTACGGATGCTAGTGGCGAACAGGCCGAAGAATACAAGGGCTCTGGTCCTCATCTCTGCTATGACTACAAGACTGTGGATGAACGCTTCCCGGTAAAGTGGTGTACTCAGAACGGCGGGCACATCTGGGATCATAAGGATCCGGGATCGACAAAATCCTGGGTTCCCGAAACAACTTGGGAATTCTTCACCCAGTTCTAGAAAAGGTCTAAAAAAGCCTAATAAAAAACGCCCTGGCTGTGATGTGCCAGAGCGTTTTTTGTTTCTATGATAGAATGGTTAGTCCTTGACGCAGCGAACGGAGTAGCCCCATTCATACTTTTCTTCGTATTCGGTATTGAGACTGGTGTTGTCGTAATAGCCGATGTTTCTGCGAATTGCAGAGTCAGAAGATTCAGTAGCGCTCCAGAAGTCTGCGACCCAATCAACGTTGTCGAAGTAATCGGAACGGTCGATGAGGTCGGTTTTCCAGTTTCCTGCCAGCATGGCGGAGAAGCCTAAATCATCAGTGCCGCCGTATGTCTTTGCAAGGAGAGCCTTGCCGATATAGCTGTTCTTCTTGCTGACGACGTAAGCGAGAGAGTCCCATTCGGAATTTGTGGGGAGATGCCAGCCAATGGGGCATGCACCCTGGTGTTTTTTGGAGATTCTTGCGCTGCTTCTGTTGTAGCTTTCAGAAACGTCGGCTGCTGCGGCCCATGAATACAGTCTTCCGTAGATATCGCAGTTGGCTTCCTGGTTCTTATAGCACCAGCTCTTGCTGGCGGTACCGGCGTAGTTCAGGTTTTCAGCCATCCAGGTCTGATTGCCGATGACAACGCACTTGTACCACTGTCCATCGCGGGTGTCCTGGAACTGACAGTAGTCAATGTCGGGGTTCAGATTGGCCCAAGTCTTCTTGGTGATTTCGACAGTGTCACAGCAGTTGCAGTCTTTGCCGTCCTTGCCATCGACGCCGTCGCGGCCGTCCTTACCATCGATACCATCCTTGCCGTCAACGCCATCGCGGCCGTCCTTACCATCGATGCCATCCTTGCCGTCAACGCCATCGCGGCCATCCTTACCATCGATGCCATCCTTGCCGTCAACGCCATCGCGGCCATCCTTACCATCGATACCATCCTTGCCGTCAACGCCATCGCGGCCATCCTTACCATCGATGCCATCCTTGCCGTCAACGCCATCGCGGCCATCCTTGCCATCGATGCCATCCTTGCCGTCAACGCCATCGCGGCCGTCCTTACCATCGATACCGTCCTTGCCGTCAACACCATCGCGGCCGTCCTTTCCATCGACGCCGTTTAGACCGTGGAGCAGGACTCCGACGGAATCACCACCGCAGAGGATTTTATAGCCGGAGTTGTCTGCAAGAATTGCAACAGTGCAGGATGTTCCATCCTTACCGTCAACGCCGTCCTTGCCGTCGACGCCGTCTTTACCATCGACACCGTCCTTGCCGTCTTTACCGACAATTGCTGCGACGGAAGTGTCCAATGCGCTGTTTCCTCCAATGACCAGAGTGCCAATGGTGGCATTACCGCAGAACACTACGTTGTTGTTGCCGTTTCCGGAAATGGTACATGTATTTCCGACGGAGGTTGCTTGCTTCTGTTCCGACCACAGTCCTCCTGTGCACTGGAAGTAGGCTTCTTCGTCAATGACGTAGGTGGCGTCTCCCTCGTTGCTTGTGTTGCAGGGGCCCAGTCCATAAATGGACTGAACCATTGCACGCAACGAAGGTGCAGTGGTAGAAACGCTGGCTGATCCAGATACTTCAATAGATCCGGAGATTTCTGCAGAAACAGTTTCGCTAGTTGCTCCAGTTTCTGATGTTACGGCTTCTGTACCTGCTTCAAGACAGCCTCCCAGCAGGAATGCCGAACATGCAACGAATGCTACTGACTTTTTCATAAAAACCTCCGCAAAAGCGAATTAAAATTTCCCAATTAATAAAATACGCTTGCCTTGAAAATAGAGGAGAAAAAAGTGCGAAACGGATGTTTTGTCTTGGAATAAAAAATCAGGTGCTGTCTGATTTAAATCACGCTTAATCTTGTTTTTGTGCGACGGCCGTCACACTTCGTGTTTGCTAGAGCCGTTTCGGCCGATTTATCCATTAAATACTATCTTTGGCCTCATGGAATTCAAACGTTTTGAAGCCTTGATAGAGAAGTTCCCGCAGGTGCAGATTTTTAGTACCGAAGGTGCTGATCTTGACCGGGTCATTACTCATTTTTTGAGTCAGCGAGAAAAGGTTTCCACTATGTCGGAAACTATTCAGCGAAAGATTCAACAGGCTCTTGCCCCGTTCTTTCAGCAGCGCTTTATTAGCCTCCATGATGATGAGGCTCTGTTGGTGCGTAATCTGCTTTTGAACAAGAAGTTCTTCTTGCAGACGGATCGCTATATCGAGGACATGGCCTGGCCAGAAACGGATCCCGAAAAACTTGATGAAGCGTTAAAAATTGCGGACCTTGCAGAAGGTATTCTGGATAGAAAGCTTCTGAGCCTTTCTAACGGGGAACTGCGTCGAGTCTTGCTGGCTCGCATGTGGATGGAAAATCCGGAGTGGATTTACTTCAACGATCTGTTTGGCGGGCTGGATCCTGAGTATCGCGCCCATCTGGCAGGCTGTGTGGCAGAACTTGCCCGTAGTCGCGGCACCGGCTTGAAAATCGCTGTCCGTCTTGCTCGAGAAGACGAACTGCTCCCGGAAATTCCCGCCTTTGTTTATGCCGACAAGACTTTTGTGCAGTACGAGGGTGAATTGCCCAAGGAAGCGGCGAAGCCCAAGTATACCAAGGCAGAACTGAAAGATTATGAAATCGTGGAATTGAGGTCCGAAGCTTCAGACTCCAAGTCCGAGGATGCTGAAATTCTCTTCGACTTGAAAAATATCAATGTCCGCTTTGGTGAAACCGATGTCCTGAAGAATTTGAACTGGACTGTTCGCAAGGGTGAACACTGGGCCGTGATGGGCGAGAATGGTGCCGGCAAGAGTACGTTGCTGGGCATGCTTACTGCGGACCATCCCCAGATTTACAATAATGACATTACACTGTTGGGGGAACGCCCGGGCCATGGTCTCAACATTTGGGACCACAAGGCCAAACTGGGATTTTTCTCTCCTGAACTGGCCTTGCAGTACCGTGAAGATTTGACGCTCCTGGAGGTGCTCTGCACCGGCTTTACCCCTAACCTTTGTCGCGCCGCCAATCCCACTTGGGAAGAAAAGGCGAAAGCTCGTGAATGGTTGACTTATCTGGGATTTGAAGACGTGAACCAGAATATCCGTTCCCTGTCGCCCATCGACAAGCGTCTGGTGCTCATGGCTCGTGCCGCAATTCGCCCTCCCGAGGTTCTTCTGTTAGATGAACCTTCCCAGGGGTTGAAGGGTGAATATCGCGAAAAGCTGTTCCATCTGTTGCAGCTCCTGTCCACAGAAACCACTCTTATTTTGGTTAGCCATTACGAAGAAGAATGGCCTCCTTGCATGACTCACTTGTTGCGCATGCCGAAATTCTCGCTAGGTTAATATGACTCTAAACGAAAAGACCATTTTGAAGGCGCTTAGCGCCGTGCAGGATCCGGACCTTCACAAGAATATTGTGGAACTGGATTTCGTGCAGAATCTTAAGATTGAAGGCGATAAGGTTAGCTTTGATCTTCGCTTGACAACTCCCACTTGTCCTATCCGTGATCAGTTCAAGGATCAGTGCATTGCCATCGTGAAGTCTCTTGGCGCAAGCGAAGTGAATGTGACCTTTACCGCGAAGGAAGGTGGCTCTGCCGGTAATTCCGCTGCCCAGGCTCCTAAGGATTCCCATATTGGCGAAGTGGCCCATGTGGTGGCCGTGGCTAGTGGCAAGGGCGGTGTGGGTAAGTCTACGGTGACTGCTAACCTGGCCATGGCCTTGAGCCTTTCCGGTGCCCGTGTGGGTATTCTTGATGCTGACATTTACGGCCCTAGCATGGGTCTTATGTTCGGTATCGACAAGGCTCCCGAAGTTTTTGACGACAACACCATCGCCCCTGTTGAAGCAAAGGGCGGCGTAAGCATTGTGTCTATGTGTATGTTCGCTGATTCCGATAAGGCTACCATTTGGCGTGGACCTATGGTAAGTCAGATGATTCAGCATTTTATTCACCATGTGCGCTGGGGTAAGTTGGATTACCTGCTGGTGGACTTTCCTCCGGGAACAGGCGATATCCAGCTGACCTTGACCCAGAACTGCCCCATGTCTGGTGCGGTCGTGGTGACTACTCCCCAGGAAGTGGCCCTGGCTGACTGCCGCAAGGGTATCGCCATGTTCGATAATGTTGGCGTTCCTGTGGTCGGCGTTGTAGAAAATATGAGTTACTTTATTTGCGACCAGTGCAATAAGCCTCACTACATCTTCCGCCAGGGTGGTGGTGAATCCATCGCTAAGAAGTGGGGTGTCCCCCTGATCGGGAAGGTGCCTCTGGAACCGGCCGTTGCCGATTGTGGCGATGGGGGAACTCCTGCCGTGTTGAGTAACCCTAATTCGGAATCGGCAAAGGTCTTTATGCAGGTGGCCGATGCCATGGTCCGTACGATTTCTGTATTTGACCATGAAGATGAGGGAACTCTTAAGTCCTATAACTACGAATTTGACCAGCTGCCGGTAGAGATGGTCTAAGGAGTGCTAAATGTTGCAACCGAAAAAATTCTTTAGAACTGCAGATGGAAAACTGGGCGTGGAATGGAATGATGGTACCCGTGGGGCTTGCTCTGCCCGTGATTTGCGTTGTGCCTGCCCCTGCGCCCTGTGTGTGGATGAACATACGGGTGTAAAGACGCTGGATGACGCTTCTGTCCCTGCTGATATCGCTCTTTTGAAGGTACAGTCCGTAGGACGCTATGCGGCTAGCCTTACTTTTAGCGATGGACATAATTCGGGAATTTATCCGTACGACAAATTGCGTAATTTGACCTTGGGTAAATTGACAGAATCCGTATAAAAAAACATATTTGTTCAACTTCAAGGGCTTTTGCCCGCGATGAATAAAAATGGATTGATAGGTGATCTTATGAGTGATGCAAACGAAGCACTATATTTCCGGGACTTGAATCGTTTCCCGACTCTTACCCCGCAGGAGGAGTCGGCTCTGCTTTCGATTATCAAGACCGGGGCTACAGAGGAAATTCGCAAGTCCGCTCTGCAGCGCCTGATTCGCGGCAACCTTCGCTTTGTGGTCAGTGTGGCCCGTAAGTACCAGGGCCGTGGTCTTTCTCTGCTCGATCTTATTAACGAAGGCAATCTGGGCCTTTTCAAGGCGGCTAAGCGTTTTGATATGGACAAGGATGTCAAGTTCATCAGCTACGCCGTGTGGTGGATTCGCCAGTCAATCCAGAAGGCTTTGTTTGAACAGGTGGGCGCGGTCCGAATTCCGCCTAACAAGCTCGCTCTTGTAAACCGCTTCAAGCGTGCCCTTATGCAGAACGATGGCGACTACGATCGCACCATCGCCATGGAAGAATTTTCCCCCTTCGAAAAAGACATTGTC
Organism: Fibrobacter sp. UWH6; assembly: GCF_900142465.1. NCBI lineage: Bacteria > Pseudomonadati > Fibrobacterota > Fibrobacteria > Fibrobacterales > Fibrobacteraceae > Fibrobacter > Fibrobacter sp. UWH6. The sequence continues at coordinate 80,033 of NZ_FRAX01000010.1, read as the reverse complement.
GAAGTCATGGAAAAGATTGTGGACATCTCTCTGGATGCTCCCATTGGTGACAGTTCCACTGTTTCCAGTTCTAGCGAATCTGTAAGCACCCTGATGGATGTTCTGGGTACCGATGGTAACCAGGATGAGGACATGGAAAAGGATGAACGCCGCAAGCTCATCCAGGAAACCTTGTCTAGTCTGCCTCAGCGTGAAGAAGAAATTCTTCGCATGTTCTACGGTCTCGATACCGTAGAAGATACGACCTTGAAGGATATTGGCGAAGACCTGAAACTCTCTCGTGAACGTGTCCGCCAGATCAAGAACAAGACGCTCCGTCGCCTTCAGAAGAGCAAGGAGCATAAGGAAAAGCTGGCTGACTTCCTGGAACTCTAACCGAGGCTTGGAATCAGATGTCCAATTCCAATAATGCTGCCCGCAAGGCTGCCTATCTCTTTTTGACATTGTGTTGTGGAGCCCTTCTTGCTTTTGTGGGCTTTCGCGTGTACGAGATCTACGGCCCGTCTAAGGTTTCTGTTCCGGCCGTCCCCTACGGATTGCCTGTCGGTTCGGCGGTTCTGTTGGGCGATGCTCCCGATTTTAACTCCTCGGTAACAAAGCTGCCTGTTCAGGTTCAGACTGAACTGCGTCGTGCCGCTGAACTTTCTCGCGCCGGAGCCCTTTCTTCGGCTTACGACATCTACGATGGCGTTGTTGTTCTCTACCCTGATTTGCTGAATGCTATCTGGGGTGGGGTGAACATCCTCTTTGATATGGCGACCAATGGGGTTGCCCTGACTGAAAATCAGAAGGACCGTCTTGCCCTGTTGACTGGTAAGTTGCAGGGGCGTTATCCTGGAACGGGTCTGGCTGCCTACCTGGAAAGCCGAGTGGTGTATATGGCCGGTAACGAATCGGCTTCCCTTGAACTGGCTCGTGTCGCTACAGAAAAGGCTCCCTCCCTGACTCAGGCTCGACTCTGGTTTGGTGAATTGCTCCTTAAGAATTCCCGCAGCATCCAGGCGGCCGGCGAACTGAAAACCGCCATTAGCCTTTCTAACGGAGATTCCCCCCGAGCCTATGAACTGTTGGCTGAAGTTTACCACGACAGTGGCTTGCTGGATAGCTGCTCCGCCGTTGTGGAATATGCCCTTTCCCAGTTCCCGGTTGATGCTAAACTTCTTCTGCTTCAGGGATACCTGAAGGAATACCAGGGACACTTTGATGCTGCCGAAAAAATCTATCAGCGCATTCTTGCCTTCCAGCCGGATTACGCCGAGGCTCGTGCCGCCGCAGCGACTCTAGGTGAAAAATCTCCTCCGGGTTCTGGAACTGGTGTTGCTCTGTCTCCCCAGGATCGAGCCCAGATTGCCTGCGATATTCTGCTGCCCTTGGTAGAAAAGTATCCCGAAAACCTGCCTTTGCGGGAGGCTCTTGGCCGTGCCTATCTGAAGGGTCGTCAGTTTGACCTGGCTCGTATGCAGTTCCAGGAAATCAAGAAAGCCGATCCCGAATATCCTGAAATCCAGCTTCGTATCCAGGAAGCAAGTATCACGCGTCCTGCTCCCATTTCGAAGACCGACGGTCTGGCCGCCAACTTGAACCGTGCTATCGACAGCCTCCGCGGAACATCTGGCCCTGCGACGACCCATGACTTCTCTTCAATGTTGGGCCATTATCTTGTTCGCTATGGCGCGACTCCCCGTGAATTTTTCAAGAAGTATTCGATTTCCAATTTCCGCCCGGTTGCAAATAACGTTTGGCAGGAATCTTTCTACATCGCCCCCTATATGCATACCTATACGGTTGTGTTTGATTCCCTGAATCATTTCCGACAGGTTCATGTGGTTGTTGTGGATTCTTCTTCAAACTCTAACCACCTGGGGGTTGCTCCCGAGGTGTTTACGCGTCTGTTGAAGCAGAATTCCCGAATTTCAGGTATTGGAAACAGTACCGGCGAAACGGATTGTGGCGATGGCCTTGTCTTGGATGCCGCTGTATGGGAAACGCAGGATAATTTTGAAATGCTGGCCCGTGTAGTTGGTAAACCTGCCGAGGTTCGTATGGTGCGTTTTGACAAGTCTGCCCTGCCGCCAGGTCTTAAACTTTGTGATTATGCCTCCTATTTGAACCGCTACTAGAATTTGCGATTGAGTACCATTGCCTTTTTTGTATTTTTGACCTGATATGTTCAAGTTTAAGATTATAGCTTTTGCCCTGCTCGCCTTCTTTCTTGAAGGGTGTACCTGCTGTGCTTACTTGAACCACATGTTCAATGCGGAACGTCTTTATGATGAAGCCGGAGAGATGCGCACTGCCCGCCAGGATAGTGTTGCCGATGCCGAGGAATCTAGGCCCAGTCCCGAAGAACGTCAGAAGTATGACAAGGTGATCGAAAAGGGATCCCGCGTGCTGGAACGTTTCCCCAACAACAAGAAGCGTACCGCAGAGGCTGTCTTCCTGATTGGCGAATCTTTTAGACATAAGCAGGAATGGGACAAGGCCATTACCAAGTACGACGAGTACGAACGTTATTTCTCTGATTACGATTCAATGCCGGCGGTAGAATACCAGCGTGCCTACTGTCTCTACAAGAATCATGAATATAATATTAGCCGTTTTGCCCTGGAACCGGTTGTCGCTTCCAAGGACCATCCCTATTACTTCCAGGGGCTGAACCTTCTTTCGCTTCTTGATGAACAGGCTGAATTCCCCGACCAGGCTATCGCCTCTCTAGAAGCAGTTCTTGCCGATACCATGGGTACTCCCTTTATGCGTGGCAAGGCCCATTTTAGATTAGCAGGTCTTTATTTCAAGAAAGAAAATTGGGAAAAGGCTCGTGAACATTATGTGGCCGAAGAGATTAAACTGCTGAACTCCCGTGAACGTCAGACCGCCGGAGAACAGGGTGCTGAATGTCTGGTGAATGTTGGACAGTTCCTTCCTGCCGCTGACGAGTATAAGGCACTCTACAAGGAACCTGAATTTGAAACCAAGCAGCCGGATTATCTGGTCCGTATTGGCGAAATCACCATGATGGCTCAGCGTTATCCCGATGCGTTCATTGTTTTCCAGAAGGTGAATTCCGAATATCCGAGATCCGTGCATGCGGCAAGAAGCTACTATAACCTGGGCGATTACGAACAGCACAAAACCTTGAATTATGAGCAGGCCGTTGTCTATTACGATAGCAGTTTTACTTCTAGGACCATTAGCGATTGGGGTCAGAAGAGCCGCGAACGTAGGGATGCTTTAAAACGTTTGCTGGCCATGCGCAAGCAGAATGACGATGACCGGGCCGACTCCATTCCCAATGTGGATAATTTCTTCGGAACGGAATTCCAGATTGCGGAATTGTTCCTTTTCAAACTGTCTGAGACGGATAGCGCTGTTGCAAGGTTGGACGTCATTATTAACGAATCCAAGGATAGCGCGAGGGTCCTGAAAGCGACTTACGCCAAGGCCTTCATCTACGATGAATTTTTGCATGACCCGGATGCCGCCGAAGAAATCTACAAGGAAATCGTAGAAAAATATCCGGATACGGAATATGGAAAGCAGGCCCAGGCAAACCTCGGTATGCGTGTTACCCTCAAGACACAGGAAGATCTGGCCAGGGATCGATATATGGTGGCAGAAAGCTTGTGGACTGTCGCATCGGAAATGCCCCTGGATCAGATGGAACTGGTGGATTCTGCTTATGCCCATGCCTTTGATTCCTTTGACAGTCTTTATCAGGAGTATCCCGAAACCCAGTCCGGTGTTCAGGCCCTGTACATGAAGGCCGTCTATTTCCGAATGAACCCGGAACGCGTTGACAGCGTCTTTGCCATTTACAAGGTCCTTCGCGATAAGCATGGTGACACGCCCTGGGGTAAGGAAGCCGCTAGGAAGTTGAATTCTCGCCTGACGATTTCTGATGATGACTTGAAGCGTCTCCGCAAGCGTGTTCAGACTAGCGAGGCCCACATCAACAAACTCTCGGCTCAGTATTACGAACAGCTCAACCAGAAGCCCGAAGAAAAGAAGGCCGAGGTCAAGAGCAAGGAAGACGAAATCCTCGAGAATACATACAATAGTATGTATGACTTTGAATAGGAACGGCGGATGCGTTTAGGCGGATTGAGTTTGCTTTTGGCGCTTGTTTGTTCGTCTGCCTTTATTGTTGGCTGTGCCGGTTCCGATAGTATTGCCGCCCGAAGAGGGTATGTCCGTTTTCCCGGTAAACATTATGCCTCCAAGGAAAAGACCGAAATTGGTACGACGATCTCGGGAGAGGCCAGTTACTATGGGCCGGGTTTTCATGGTAAGAAGACGGCCAGCGGCGAAATTTTTAACCAGAACGATCTAACCTGCGCGCACAAAAAATTTCCTTTTGGCACCGTGCTGAAGGTGACTCGTATCGATAACGGCGAAAGTGTTGTTGTCCGTGTGAATGATCGTGGCCCCTATGTGGGTGATAGAATTTTGGATCTGAGCGTGGCTGCGGGCAAGAAAATCGGCCTGGACAAGGTAGGACACGCAAAGGTGAACGCCGAGGTTATAGGGAATTAATCGCCGGGATTGAAACGTCTCATTTTTTTAGAAAGGTACGAGGTGTCATAATATGACATCTCTATTTTTTATATTTACTGCTCGTAAAGGCACTTTGAATTAGACGTCTGTGAGTGCCTTAAAGGAATGAATATGAAAAACGAAAAAAAGGTAAGTAAGAAAGTTAGTCGTAAACGCATTGTCGAGATTCCCGAAAACAGCATGTGGGAATCTGAAGAGTATCGCGATCGTTATTCGGGATTTGTTGCTTTTAAACGTCGCATCGATGAACAGCTCCAGCTGATGGATGCCGATGTATGTATCGATGACGACGATCTTCTGCCCTTTTACCGCATGGGCGAAAGTGAGAACTTTGTTCTGAGTGCGTTAGGCTGTTTTTAATATTTAGGCCTATGAAAAATGCCGCAACAATGTTGCGGCATCAATTGTCTTTTTTTGCTGAAGGTGTTATTTATTTTGCCTTGTAGCTGACAAAGCGGATGTTGTCGTTATAATCCTTGTGGATTCCTGCAAATTCCAGCCACGGGTAGTTCTGGGCTTCGTCCTTGAGAACTTCTGCCTGCTCGCTTCCGATTTCCAGCAGGATGGGGGCGCCAGAATTAAGGCGGCCTTGGGTCTGCTGCAGAAGCTTGCGAACCAGGTCGAGTCCGTCGGGTCCGCCGTAGAGGGCCAGTTCCGGGTCGAACTTGTCTACTTCGGGCTGAAGCTTGCCCTTTTCCGAATCGGGAATGTAGGGCAGGTTTGCGATGAGACAATCTATCTTGGCATTGGCATCTTGGCCGGCTGCAGTCAGAGCTTCTGCGGTGGCGGCGTTCAGCAGGTCTCCCTTGGCGAAAGTCAGCTGAGGGGCGGCTAGTTCATTGGCTTCGGCGTTTTCGCGGGCCAGGGAAAGTGCATCTTCAGAAATGTCGCAGGCAAGAACCTTGGCGTTTTCGATTTCCTTGGCGCAGGAAATCGAGATGCAGCCGGAACCGGTTCCGATTTCTACGATGAAGGGGTTTTCAACGCCTTTCAATCGTTCGCGGGCCATGTCTACCAGGCTTTCTGTTTCGGGGCGGGGAATCAGGGCACGACGGTCGCACTTGATAATGAAACCGCGGAAACTGGTGTCGCCGATGATGTGCTGCAGAGGTTCGCGGTTGGCACGGCGGGCTACCATCTCGCGGAGAACATCCAGTTCGGAAGGGGTCAGCGGCTTTTCGAAGTTCAGGTAGATGTCCATGCGGCTCTTCATCTTCAGCCCATGGCTGATGATGTACTGGGCGTCCAGCAAGGCGTCGGGAACGCCCTTCTTTTCGAAGAAGACCTTGGTGCGGTTCAGAATTTCGAGCACCGTCATGGGGCCCTGGTTTGCGGGTGCGTTTGCCATCTTGTGCCTGCCCTGGAATTCGCCGAATTAGGCGTTGAACTTACCCAACTTTTCCTGGGCGTTTGCCATCTGGAGGCCGTTGATCACTTCCTGCAGGTCGCCTGCCACTACCTGATCCAGATTGTACAGGGTGAGGCCGATACGGTGGTCGGTCACGCGGTTCTGGGGATAGTTGTAGGTACGGATCTTTGCAGAGCGGTCGCCGGTACCCACGAGGGCCTTACGGCTGGCGGCTTCTTCACGTTCCTTCTTGGCGATGACTTCGTCAAGAATGCGGGAACGGAGCATTTCCATAGCGTGCAAGCGGTTCTGGAGCTGGGAACGTTCGGTCTGGCAGCTCACCACCACGCCGGTGGGAATATGGGTCAAGCGGACGGCGGAGTCGGTCTTGTTGATGTACTGACCGCCAGCGCCACTGGAACGGTAGGTGTCCATGTGGATGTCTGCTTCGCGGATTTCCACGTCCACTTCTTCAGCTTCGGGGAGGATTGCCACGGTAGCTGCGGAAGTATGCACACGGCCCTGAGTTTCGGTTTCGGGGACGCGCTGCACGCGGTGTACGCCACTTTCAAACTTCAAGGTTCCGTAAACGCTATCGCCTTCGATATAGGCACGGATTTCCTTATAACCGCCAACAGTACCTTCGCTGAGGTCCTGGATGGTCAGCTTCCAGCCCATCTTTTCGCAATAGGCGCGGTACATGCGGAAAAGGTCGCCTGCGAACAGGGCGGATTCGTCACCGCCGGTACCGCCGCGAATTTCAATCGTTGCGTTACGGAAGTCCCAAGGATCCTTGGGAACCATCAAAATCTGCAATTCATCAATGAGGCCGGGCATGGTCTTTTCGATGGTAGAGAGCTCGGATTTGGCCATGGCCACCATTTCGGGGTCAGAATCGCCAAGAGCAGTCTTCCATTCTGCCTGGTCATTCAGCATCTGCAGGTATTCGCGAGCCTTGATTACGGCCTTTTCAATACCCTTGTATTGCTTGTGAATCTTGTTGTAACGAGCCTGGTCGCCCAAAACATCGGGATTGCCCAATTCGGATTCCAGTTCTTCGTACTTTTCAATGAGTTTACGTGCTTTATCTTTCATCGCGAGCAAAGATAGAAAATGGTATGAGGTGTGAGGTAATGAGGTCGGGGCCCAAGGCCCCTTTGAGGTTGGAAAATCGTAAGCTCTTATACCTCAGAGCGAAGCGACCTCATTCCTCAAAGGCCGAAGGCCGACCCTAGAACTGGTTGATGAAGAAGGTGATGCAGAGGCTGTTGATGAAGTCGGCGAACATGCTGCCGATAATGGGCACAAGCAGGTAGGGCTTCACGGCGGGGGCGTAACGGTGTGTCAGTGCCTGCATATTGGCCATGGCGTTGGGGGTGGCTCCCATGCCGAAACCGCACACACCTGCCGAAAGCACTGCGGCATCGTAATCGCGACCCATGACGTTGAACACCACGTAATAGGCGAACAGGAACATGAGCAGTGTCTGGGCGCAGAGCAAAATCACCAGGGGCAATGCCAGGGAGGCCAACTGCCAAAGCTTCAGGGTAATCATGGCGATTCCCAGGAACAGGGAAAGGCAAATGCCACCAACGTCGCGGATTTCACCCATATGGACTTCGTACTTGCTGCTGTACTCGCAGATGTTTCTCATGATGGCGGCGATGATCATGGCGCCAATGTAAGAGGGGAACGTCATGCCGGTCTTTGAAAGGAGCGTGGAAACCAATGTTCCGAGGCCCATGGCGATTGCCAACTGGAATGCGGCGGTAGAATAGCGCTGTGCGGAACGGCGATACTTGCTCTGTTCCTCTTTCAGTTCCGCCTGGTTTTGAGATTTGACTGTTTTGAGCAAGTCGTGCTTGATAATCAACTTTCTACCAATGGGGCCGCCCATCAGGGAACCTGCCACAAGGCCAAATGTGGCTGCTGCGGTACAGAGGGTTGTTGACCCTTCCATGCCGAAGTCCTCGAGAACGGGGCCGAATGCGCCCGCTGTTCCGTGGCCGCCAACCATGGAAATGGATCCAGCAGAAAGTCCTACCAACGGGCTGACGTTCAAGAGGTTGGCCAAGGCGACTGCCAGGGAATTCTGGAATACGATCAAGACGCAGACGCAAACCAGAAGCAATACCAAGTTGATGCCTCCACTTTTTAAGATTTTAAGGTTTGCGTTAAATCCTACCGAGGTAAAGAACACCATCATACAGATGGATTTAAGAGTCTCGTCAAAGGAAAATTCCAAGATGTTTAATTTGTATAGAATGCAGGAAATGAAGGCGAATACGATACCGCCCACAACGGGTGAGGGAATGCAGAATTTCTCCAGCAACTTGATTTGCTTTTTCAGGTTGGCGCCGAATACAAGAACTACTACGGCAAGGGCCAATGTCTGATACATGTCTAAAGAAAGTTTGTACATCGGGTCTCCTTAGTCGCCAGTAGAAGGAATGGGGCCGCGGCCGGGCAGAGGTGCGGCAATTTCCACGTTCATGTTCTTGGTCTTGTAAACGGCCGCTGCACCGGGGTGAAATCCCACAGGAATGCCTACAGTCTGCTGAGCGCCTACGGTGAAAATTTCTTCGGTGATTTTTGCGACGGTTGCGCTGTCCAAAAGCTGACTTGCCACGAGAACGGCCTTGGCTCCGAGAGTCTGCACCGCAGAATCCTGGCCCGCGTAAGTGTTGGCGGGAATCTCGCTTACGGTGAGTTCTGGGTGCAGGTTCATGATGCGGGTCATGTCTGCTGAATCCAGAGAAATAATGCGGATGTTCTTGTTTGCAGAAAGCTCGCTGATAGAGGGCGTGGGAATGCCAGCGGTGCAGAAGAAGGCGTCAATGCGACCTTCGCGAAGTGCTGCTGCGGCGTCCTTGAAATTGAGATTTTCCTTCTGGATTTTTTCAAAGGTAATGCCGTAGGCTTCCAGGATGATTTCTGCATTGCGCAACACACCGGATTCCTCTTCGCCAACGGAGACGTGACGGTTTTGCAAATCGGCTACGGTCCTGATTTCGGAATCGGCCGAAACCACAATCTGGATGGATTCGGTGTAAAGACCCGCCACCGCAGAAATTGCAGAAACCTTGCGGCTTCTCATCAGGTGATCCTTGAGGATGTCTGCCTGGACAATTCCCAGGTCAATAAAACCTTCTTCCATGAGGCGGATGTTGGCGTGGGAACCAGCAGTGTTCTTGGGCTGGATTTTGAAAGTCTTGTCGGCACCGTTGATTTTTTCGGCGAAGGTGGTGGCGAAGGTGTCGTAGAGACCGCCTTTGTTGCCTGAACCAAAACGAACATTTGCGTTTGCGGAATCGCAGGCGTTAAAGAGAAATGCTGAGGCTGTTGCTAAAACGGCAGTGGCCAAAACCTTGGATAAGAAAGTCGATGGTTTCATTGGATAACTCCAGTGGAATAGGGACTAAGGTAATAATAGAAATTCTAACTTTGTATTCATGGAAGTGACTCCCATTGGTACATTTTTTGGCGATGCTGTATACAAGTACGAGGCTCCCCGACAGGGTCGACTTTTCGCTGGGCATCCGGGCCGCATTGAACTGAGTAAAGGTCAGAATTTTGAAACGGCCTTGCGGGACCTGGATGGCTTTGAACGTATCTGGGTCATCTTCCAATTTCACGAAAATGAAGGTTGGCGCCCCACGACAAGGCCTCCTGTACCGCCCAAGGGCAAGGACCGCGTAGGAACCTTTGCAAGCCGAAGCCCCTATCGCCCCAATTCCATTGGCCTTAGCTGTGTTCGCTTGCTGAAAGTGGAGGGATTGACCCTTTACGTGGATGAAGCGGATTTGCTAAACGAAACTCCCGTGCTGGACATTAAACCCTACATCCCCATGGCCGATGCGTTCCCTAACGCGAAAGCGGGCTGGGTTGACGAACAGGATGGGGAAAAATGGCAGGTGAGTGCGTCTGACTTTTTTGTTAAACAGAACGAGTGGATTGCTGAACGCAGTACCTTTGACCTGTACAGCTTTTCTCAGGTGCAGTTGGGCCGAGGCGGTTTTAGCGATGGTGTTTTTGACGGCACTCGTCGACGTTTGACTTTGGATGAAAATGCAAAAACAGGGGTGCTTGCCTACCGCACATTCCGAATAGCATTTTCCTATGATGAATCTGCGCAGCGTGTCACCCTAGAAAAAATTTCCAGCGGTTATTCCGCTGAAGATCTTGAAACAGGTTCGCCTGATAAGTATGGCGATAAGCAACTGCACCGAGACTTTCTTGTTGCCTTTGCAGAAGCTTCCTGCGTTCAACGAACTCTATTCTAGATAGAAAGAACGAAGGAGTTCTCTCTTTTCTGCGGTTAGGCCGATTTTCTGCTCCATATAGTCTTCCATGGAACCGAAGTTTGCGTTGATATAATCCAGGGCGCGTTTCATATAAGAGGGGTTCACGCCGAGCATTGCCTGGATAACACCTTGATGCTCCTTGGAAAGTCCCTTATCCTGGGCGACTTTGAGAGCGACGTCAACCATGGTTTGATAGGATTCGTTGGACTTTGCGAAATCTTCCATGATAGATGTGCTGTCTACGCCAAGGGCCGAAAGAATGAAAACTGAAGCCAGTCCTGCGCGGTCCTTGCCTTGGGAACAGTGCCACAAAATGGTGCCGCCCTGGGTGGCGAGAATGGAATCGAACATTCTTGAGTATTCCTGCTGGGCGTGCTCCTTGGCGACTAGACCTACGTACAGGTTTTCCATGACGCTGTCAAAGACACCCGTTTGCACGAAGTCGGCGAGATGTGCTGCCGCTTCTTCGTTGAATGTGTTGGGGTTCATAGCCTTCCCGATTTTAACGCCTTCCTCGGTTTGCTTGACGCTTGATGTTTTTTGGGGAAGCGCCCCCAGTACGTTAAACCATATATTCTGCGCGCCAGAAATTTCAACGTCCAGATTATTTTCGCGTTCCTGTTCCGTGCGGAGATCGCAAATCAGTTTGAGGTTCAAACCTTGCAAAAACTTGACGTCATTTTCGCTGGCTTTAGCCAGGTTGGCCGACCGGAAAAGAACGTTTGACTTTACCTGCTTTCCGTTGGAAGTCTTGATTCCTCCCAGCTCTCTTACGTTAGCCACGTTTTCTAGTTTCATAACTCTTTCCGTGTGTTTTAAGACCGCTGTTTCCTTGTGTTCTACTTCGCTGTTGCAGGCGAGAATGTTCGCCGCGATCATTGTCGTAAGAACCATTTTTGCAATATTTTTCAATATCATAAATTCTGTCTAGATGATAAATCGTAAAAGAAACCTTTCTTGCCCATAAGCTCTTCGTAGGATCCGGATTCAACAATTTCACCCTTGTTTACAACGATGATTCTGTCGCAGTGAATGACCGTGCTTAGGCGATGGGCTACGACAATCTTGGTGCATTTCATTTTTGAAAGGGTCTCGCCGACGATGGCCTGAGTTTGGTTGTCCAGGGCTGATGTCGCTTCGTCAAAGAATAGAACTTTGGGTTTGCCGACAATGGCTCTGGCAATTTGAATTCTTTGCTGTTGTCCACCCGAGATCGTAGAACAGCTTCCCGAAAGAACAGTATGAATGCCCATGGGCATTTCCTGGATGTCTTTTTCTAGGCCGACATTTTTAATTACTTCTTGAACTCGATCTAGAGTTGTCTTTGGATGGGCTACAGTAATGTTTTCAAAAATAGATCCTGAAATCAGCTTGTCATCTTGCAAGACCACACCAAAATATTTTCGAAGTTCCTTCTTGTCAATTTTGTCGATGTCGTTCTTGCTGTAATAAATTTTTCCAAGGGTAGGCTTCTCGAATCCAAGCAGTAATTTTAATAGGGTAGATTTTCCGCTACCGGAACTGCCAACGATGCCGATGTATTCCCCTTCCCTTATGTTGAGGTTGATATTTTTTAGTGTCGGGGTTTCGGCACCCGGGTAAGAAAAACTGACGTTGTTTACATCAATGTCGCCTGCGATTTTGCCTGGCAGTAGGGTATCGTCAGAAGTTTCGGGAAGTTCATCTAGAATGACTTTACATTCGTCAAACATGGGGATTGCCGTTACGGCAGAGAATGCCTCTACAAGGCAGAGGATGATGGCGTTGGAGAACAATCCGAATGCAGAAACGAATGCCAGGAACTGACCGGTGGACAACGTTTCTGTGTGGCTGGCCAGATAGAAAAAGCAGATGCTTTCAAAGATTTGGAGCGCGTTAATAAATATGTTGAACTTATTTTGCGTCCATTCCTGTTTCTGTTCCATTTTCTTCTGTTCTGCATAGAACTTCAGATATTCAAGAATGAAGCGGTTGCCGGCGTTTGCGATCCTGATGTTTGAAATGCCGTTGATAGCCTGGATCATCCAGCTGGAACCTTGATTTCCGCTTCTGATGATCATGCGCTCGACATCAATCTGCCGATGGCAAATGATAACCGCCACGACAGCGATAAGGACTGTCAATCCGACTCCTATGAGGGCCAGCGAGGAAGATATAGAAACCATCTGGCAGAAAAAGAAAACCGAGAAAATTCCGCCAAGGAGCGTTCTAAATAAACCGTTAGAAAGAAGACTGAAAATTCTAACTGGTTGCAGTGCCTTGATGGTCAATTCTCCGCTAGGGAATTTTTGAATGAAACTTTCGCTTAAAGAAAACAGTCGATCGAAAACGGCACTCTGTATGCTGATTTTCATCGTGTTGATGCTACGAAGCATGGCAAAATTTTTGACCAGGGCGAAGGCGGCGCTGCCTACGGCAAAAACAAGTACGACGAAACAAATTTGAATGAGTTCGTTCTTGTTCTGCAGGGGGATGACCTTATCGAAGATAATCTGGTTTAATGCCGGCAGGAACATGCCGATGCATGTGCATATGAGCGAGAGTAATGCGAATGTGAAAATGTCTCTTTTCTGGATGTCTTTCAATCCAAACAATATCAAGTCCCTTAAACCAATTTTCTTGTTGGGGAACGGTCTATAGAAAACAAATGCACTAGGTAAGATTTGCTGAGCGTTTGATTCCGTTACGGCAGAAATTTCACCTGTTGCCGGGTTGCATACTTTGTAGACTCCATGGCCGTAACACAGAAATGCCAAGGGCTCGCCGTCAGAGGAATATCCCAGGAAAGAACCGCAATCCTTTTTGAACCAGTCCGCTTCCAGAATGACCGGACGGAGGGTTACATGGCTTATTCGAGTTATGTCGTTCAGCTCAAAACGCTTGCCGCAGCTTTCATGAATACGGTCGATAGAAGCAATTGAAAAACCTTGGTGAATTCCCAAACTGTGAATCGCGTCGTAAAGGTTGTTGCCCGTGCGGCTCGACAGGAGTTTCTGATTTTCGCGCTTTTCGAAAAAGTCATAGATAATCTGGAAACTTTTTGCAGTGGTCTTGCGCTGTTCTTCGCTGGTGGCGTAAATGGCACCTTCTTCCTTGATGAGGTTCAGCCTGTATTTTTCTACAACCATTTCGTTGTAGGAATCTTCATCAAAGTATCTGATTCCGATTTTTTTTGCGAATGTGGCGTTGGCATTGGATATGTCTTCGGCGGATGCGGAGTTACCTTCGAGCTTTACGTGTTCAAGGGTAGAAATGCCAAAACTCCAGTGGCCAAGTAATTCGGAATCGATGCAGAAAGATGGGAACTGTTCGCCCGCAGAAAGTTCACAGAGGAGGATTCGTCGCCCTGCGGCATTTTCTTCAATTGGGACGATGTAGATAAGGGCAGACCCTTCTACCACGGTAAAAATGGTAGGCTCGCTAGTCAAATACAATTTGCCGCTCTGTAAAGAGATTTCCATTTACATGCTCCTTACTAGGGTTTGATAGGTTCCTTCTGCATTTACTAGTGATTCGTGGTTGCCCCTTTGAATGATTTTCCCGTGCTCCATGACCAGGATTTCATCGGCATCACGAATAGTGGAAAGTCTGTGGGCGACAATTAGACATGTACAGCCGCGTCGTTTGATATTGTCGAGAATCTTCTTTTCGGTAATGGGGTCGAGAGCGCTGGTGGCCTCATCCAGAATAAGGATGGTGGGATTCTTTACCAGGGCTCGTGCAATTTCAAGACGCTGACGTTCTCCACCCGAAATATTTGCTCCGCCTTCAGCCAGTTTGAAATCGTATGCGCCTGGCTTTGAGATAATCATGTCGTGGATGCAGGCGTCCTTGGCGGCTTGCAGAATGTCGCTTTCCTGCGTTGTAGAATTCCACATGGTCAAATTGTCGCGAATGGTTCCGTTGAAAAGGGAAATCTGCTGGCTTACAGTAGAGATACTTGCCGAAAGAACGTCTTGCGGAATCTTGCTGACAGGAATGTCGTCGCAAAGCATTTCGCCATTCCAGGGCGCGAATAGGCCGCTGACGATTTTTGAGACGGTTGACTTTCCGCTGCCCGATGAACCCACCAATGCAATGGACTGCCCACTGCTCAGTTTAAAACAGAAATCCTCCACAAGGGCTGGCTCCAAGGTGTTGTAACCGTAGGAAATGTTTCGCAACTCCAGACGTCCTGAAAGTTTTGTTTCCATATGGATCTTTTCGGTTTCCTTGAAGGTCTCGTCTTCGGGGTAGCTTTCTATGTCGTCAACTCGATTCAAGTCGGCCTTAAGGGTCTGGACTTGATTGTAGAAAGTCAGCAGGTCGTTCATGGGAGACATGAATGAGGCTAGAAGCGTTGATGAGGCGAGGAGTGTGCCTGCAGTCATGGATCCGTCAATAACAAATAGAGCGCCAATCATCAATACGAGAATGCTTGAAACGATTCCTGAAATTTCGGGAATTGTAGAAAGGGATTCCTGCTTCTTTTGCAGCTGATTTCCGACATTGGCCATTTTGGCGTAATGGCCTTGCAGTATACCCATGTAGCGCGCCTCGGCGCCAGAAGCCTTCAATGTACTGGTCAGTGAAATTCCTGCAGACAGGGAACCTGCCAATTTTCCAAAGTCCTGCTGGTAACGTTGAGCCAGGTTAGAAACGGATTTTGCCTGCAGTTTCATCATCAGGGAATTGAACAGGACGTTGACTAGCCCGATCAGGGCCAGCACCACGCTAAGCTTTGCGAGGATGATAAAATAGAACAGGGCTACGAAAACATTCAGGATGGTTTCTGCAAACTGGTTGTACAGGAAACTGTTTACGGATTCGTTATTGTCTATTCGGTTGGCGATGTCTGCCGAGTACCTCTGACTGAAGAATCCCATGGGCAGTCTGAACAGATGATTTATAAAGCTGTAGGTGGACAGGAGGCTCTTTTTGTTCCGCAAACGAATAAGAATTTTTTCCCTGTAATAGTTCAGTATCGAGCTGAATATCAAAGTGCAGAACATGGCGCCCAGCAAAAAGTGAAGCCATTGATTATTCTGGACCGCAAGAACCTGGTCCACAAAGAATGCAGAAAATGCTGGAATCAGTGCGCCAGGCAAAATCAGCAGAAGGCCCACTGCAATGAGGGAAAGCAATGATTTTTTTTCGCCTGCCAGACGTTTCTTCAGGAGGTCTATGAAACTTTTTTTGAGGGAGACCTTCTGAAAATTTTCGGTGGGGGTAAAGGTAAGTACGATTCCCGTGTAGCTTTCGTCTAACTCTTGCAAGGTGAGCTTGCGCTTGCCCATGGCGGGATCGTTTATGTATGCGAACTTTCCGCGGGTGCCCTCATAAACTACAAAGTGGTTGAAGTTCCAGTGAATAATGCAGGGGCCTTCTGTCTGAAGAAGACCTTCAAAACTACGCTTGTATCCCTTGGCCTCGAAATTGAATTTGCGGGCCGCCTTTAGAATGTTGCTCGCCTTACTGCCGTCTCGGGAAACTCCCGTCTCGATGCGCATCTGCTCTAGAGGAATGTGCAATCCGTAAAAGGCGGTAATCATGCAAAGCGAGGCCGCGCCGCATTCGGTGGCCTCCATTTGTAGCACTGTGGGCGTTTTGGCGACTGCCATTATTTTGCCCCGGAAATAAGAAATTCTATGGGGGCCACTTCCTTAGTGATGATTTCGGCTCTTGCGGAAGTACCCTTGAGCTTGTTGGCCTCTGTGGTCTGGATTTCCACTTGTGCGAAGACGGATGTGCTGGAGTTGCCTTCAACTTTTTTTCGGAGATTTTCTACAAGCTCTTCATCTGATGCGGTGTAGGGCTTGACTTGACGTACTGTTCCGTTCAGCAGTTGTAACTGGGTGGAAATGATCGCCTTTTGACCGGCCTTGATGTCGTAGCTTTCGTTTACGGGAATAAAGCAGACCAGGGTAGATTCGTCGGAATCAAGAAAGACTCCCTCGGCAGTAATGCTTTGGGGGAGCGTTCCTAAAAATGACCAGAGGGCCACGCAGAATACAATAACAAAACCGCCCACGATCGCTATCCAGGATGATGGCGAAATTGCCACGATCATCTTGTCTAGCTGTTCGGGGGAGGATATTTTTTCTAGAGCTGTTTTTCTAAAAAGAGACATTTAGAATCTGTCAATTCCAGGAAGGCTTTTCTTTAGCTGGTCAATGGCTGCCTTGGCTGCCTTTACGGCGTCATCAACGAATGTTCCTGCGCCGATGGTGTTTGCTGCGTTGCCTCCGGAAACCTGATCCAGTTCGTCTTCGGAGATTTCCTGATTGATTTTTTCGTTGGTGCTCATAATATTTCTCCTTATACGTTGGCTATTGTATTAAATGGCGATTGTCATGGTCAAGACGTTTGACTCCTGAACCCTTTCGTAAGAAACGGAATTCATCATCTTCTTAACCATGAAAATTCCAAGGCCTCCAATTTCCCGTTCTTCGGCGCTGGCTGTTGTGTCAGGTTCCTTTACCTCGGTAAGAGGATTAAAGGCCTTGCCGTTGTCGCGGAGAGACATGGTTACCATGCCATTTTCCTTGCTGCAAGTGATTTCCAGCTCTGTTGCGCCGCTATAGAAAACGACGTTGCTCACAACTTCGTCTGCACAAATGGAGAGCTTTGTAGAAATCTTCATTCCTATGTCATTGTTTTCTGCCCAAAGGGATACGAATTCCTGGACGTCAGAAAGACTTTCCTTTTGAACAGGAAACGTTTTTTTCTCGCTAGCCATGTTGAGCCTTCCTTCAGACTATATGATATAGCTTTCTTTAGGCAATGTCCAGGATGTCGACGAAACCGGTCAGTTCAAACACTTCCTTAACGTTGTCGCTGACATTGATGAGTTTCTGGCTGCCGCAACCATTCATCTTTTTCTGAATCTTGAGCAGGACGCGGAGACCGGAAGAGGAAATGTATTCGACTTTGGCAAAATCCACAATGAGATTCTTGGTTTCGTTGGAAGCGGCTTCCATTTCGGTTTCAAAAGCGGGGGCGTTTGCGGTATCCAGGAATCCTTCCGGTGCAAGAACGATTGAGTCTTCTTTTTGAATCTTATTAATAACCATTGTTTGCATCCTTCTTAATGTTGATTTCACTGTATTGGTACAGGAAGTCTTATAAGGGAAATATAAACAAAAACAAACAAACTGGTTTAGAAAGCACGAAAAAACTGATTTTTGACGAAAAATGCCCTAAAAGTCCAATTTTTCACCAATGACCAAAAGTCTATAAATGGCTTCTTCGCTGCCGACTCGGTGCTTGTCGGGGCAGTTTCTGCCAAAAGTCTTGTGCCAATCCCTGCCTGTGGGAACTATGGCGTCGTCAAAAGGCCAGGGGCGGATAAAGCCTTCTGGAAGAAGACTGTAAAGTTTGCTGCTGTCGATGTCCAGGTCGCCTACGCGCGGGGGCATGGGTCCTGCATCAATTCGGGGACAACCATGAAGCAGTTCTTCGGGGTAACCTCCGATGGCGTTGACCAACTGGCCTGCGTTATAAAGGGTGACTCGGCGGGGGCCGCCACAGTTGTAAATCCCTGCAGGGAATTCGTGTTCCAGAATGTACTGCACCACGCGACACATGTCGTTTCCGTAGATGGGTCTGCGGTATTCGTCGGTATAGAGGGTGGCAGGGCGACCCGGTCTAAAACGGTAGCTGATCCAGTCGATGGCTCCAGCGCAACCGCCGGGGGCGTAATCCATAGGCAGTGGCACGCGAAGCATTACGGCATCGGGCTTGATCCGCTGGATTTCGATTTCTGCTTCCAGCTGGTGTTTGCCGTAATTGTGGATAGGATCCTTGGGCGCGTCGTCTTTGTAGGGGCGGAGTTGGGCAGTTTCTTCGCTGCCACTCCAGACCATGTCCGTTGAAATTCTTACGAAGGTGCAGTTGTAATCGGCGGCCAGCTGGGCGGCATCTACACCCTGTTCGCAGTTCAGCAGATGGCTTCGGGGGGTGTCGCATTCGCAGGCCTTTAGGGCGCAGTTTCCACTGGCGTCAATGACCGTCTTGAACTGATGCTTTTCGAAAAGGCGGGTGAGGCTTGCGGTATCTTCGGCGTCGATGGCTACTACATCGGATCCAAAAACGCAGGGATGCTTGATGGGCCGGATGCCGATTAGTGGTGCCGCTGCATCAGGGTGACGGGGGGCCGGATGGATTGTTCCGCTGGTGCCGTCGCTTTCGTCGGTACCGCCAAAAAGTTTGTTGAAGTGCCTGAAAAGGGCGTAGCCCGGAACACCGTTCAAACCGAGAACGAGAATGGGTAACTGCAGTTTTCGTGAGGCGAGTTCGATCACTTCTGGCTCAGTTTCCACTTGAGGTAACCCGCCATCTGCAGCGGGTGATTGAATGTTTCGTCAAGCATTTTGGCCTGCAGTTCTTCGTCAGAAAATTCGGAGGATTCTATTTCTTCGGTTTCGTCGAAGTGGGTTTCGCCTGCTCGGATTACGCCGTCGATGAATACCACATGGAACTTTCCACGGTGACGATCCGGGTTCACCGGATATGAACCCAGGTATAAAGGCACTTGCTTATTAGCTGCGCTGGTGACTCCGTAACCGCATTCTTCCTGCAGCTCGCGGAGGGCGGCTTCTTCGGGAGTTTCATTCTTGTCGATGATTCCCGCAGGAAATTCCAATGCGATTTTTCCTGTGCCGTGGCGGTACTGTTCTGTCATGACCCACTTACCGTCTGCGGTACGTGCCAGAATCAAAACCCAATCGGGCTGCCACAATGTGTAGAAATCGTCGATGACTTTTCCGTTAGGCAGTTCGCATTTTTCCTTGGCCACTTTTAGCCAGGGTGCGTTTACCAGGTATTCCGTATCAAGAAGTTTCCAGGGTTTCATCGTGAACCTTACTTTGCAAATCCCGGCGGGGGAAGGTGCATGCCGGCCATGGTCAGGTTGTTCTGCTTGGCGTAGGCGAGAATTCGCTTGCGGGCTTCGATGGACTTTTCCTTGTCCATGTCGTAATTGGAATTGATTTCGGGATGGTCCTTCTGCAAAGCGTAACCGTGCATCAGGTCACCGATAATCAGCAAGTCGGATTTCTGGAAAACGGTGTGGCCGGGCGTGTGACCCACGGCGTCCATGGCGATGACGTTGTGGGGCAGAGTGTCGCCAAAGGCGAAGAGCTTGAGGCTGTCGCTGTATGTGTTCAGAATGCCGACGGCAAGACCGTTGTCCTTGATGTCGTTGAACCAGGCGTCCTTTTCAACTTGGCCCACATAGACGGCGGCGTTCTTGAAGACTTTTTCAAAACCGGTGTCGGTCTTGTTCACGAGACCGTTGATGTGGTCCACGTGCAAGTGGGTCAGGTAAATCTTGGTGATGGAATCGGGGCTGATGTTCAGTTCTTGCAAGTGGTTCAGCATCTGTCCGCCGAATGCTCCCAGACCTGCGTCGAAGAGGACGTATTTCCCTTGGGACTTCAGGAGGTAAGTGCTAACCGTGGCGGGAATGCCGTTAGGGAGATTCAAACTGTTGTAGAGAGAATCGCTGGCATCGCTGAACAGGTCGCGAGGGTTCAGCTTTTCGCCTGCGTTGTCCTGGATCCAGGTGACTGTGGAGCCGTCTGCCAATGTGATGGTCTTGGTCACGGCACGAGCTTCCGGGGCCGTTGTGTTTTCTTTTGCTACGGAAGTTTCTGCGGATTCTGTTGCTTTGACTTCGGAAGTGTTTTCAGACTTCACTTCCTGCTTGTTGCAAGCGGTGAATGCAAAAGCCAAGGCGAGCGCCGACAAGGAAATTTTTAAAAGACGATTTTTCATAAAAGAACCCTAGACTATAGATATCAGATTATGAGATATAAGATATGAAAAAATAGGTATGAGGTACGAGGTGTGAGCTCGGAGCCTGCGGCTCCTTTCAGCGGAGAGTTTTGAGCCTTGAGCGATGAGCCAGATAATCGCGCCAGAGTCGCCTTACTTTAACACACAACTCATATCTCCCTTTAACCTTTCTCCTTGCTCATTTCCCTTGTGTAGTATTTGCTGGTGTAGCTTAGGTACATGATGTCGGCGACGATTAGCGCGGCGCTGCATGCCAGGAATACTTGCTGGTGCATCCCGAAATGCTGTGCCATGGATCCACCTGTTAGAATGCCTGCCCCGATTCCAATATCCCAGGCGCTCAGGTATGTGCTATTGGCTGTACCTCGTTGATCGTGTCTTGCCAGGTTGACGCACATAGTCTGATATCCCGGAAAAATAAGTCCCAGGCTTGTACCAATCATCAAGGCCGATGCAAAGAACAGCAAGGTCGTTCCACCGGGAATCATTGGTCCCAAGGTGCCGCAGAAGGAAAGCAGTAAGTAGGCCGCCACGTTCAAGGTCATGCCCATGCCCACCAGGCGGGTAAGCCATCCTTTGTCAATCAGGCGACCGGTAAGAACGCGGTTTATAATGAGGCCGGCTGCAATCAGGGCGTAGAACCAGCCGCTTCCGCCGATGCCTTGTTCCTTTGCATAAAGAGCGATGTAGTTGGTGACGGGACCGTAGGCGAATCCTACGAAAATGAAATTCAGGAATTGAGGAAAGGCGCGGGTCAAGAAAAAGCGGTCCAGGGAAAGGGGCGGACGTTTTACCTTGGGGCGAGGCTTTACGGGAAGCGTCTTTACCAGGATGAGGCCTATTACGCAAAGGGCCACTGAAATGGCGAAAACCACGTTGCTTCCGAGACCTTCGTAAAGGAACATGCCGGTCATGGGACCTGTGGCAAAAGCCAGGTTCACGCTAATGCCGAAGTAGCCGATGCCTTCACCGCGGCGGCTGCTAGGAAGTGCGTCAATGGCGACGGTGTTACTTGCCGTGGTAGAAATTCCGAAGAACACGCCGTGCATGAAACGGACCACTGCAAGCAGGGGCAAAAGTCCCAGAGCCCAGTAGCCCACAAAGCACAAGGTGAATGCAAAGAAAGTCCAGAAATACAGCGGCTTGCGATTGAGGCTATCTACCAGGAAGCCCGCGAAGGGCCTACAGCAGAGGGCGCCGATAGTGTACAGCGAAATGATGATTCCTGCGGTAGAATTGTCCGTCTGGAATTTTTCAAAGATGTACAACGGCAGAACCGGCAACAGCTGGTAAAAGCTGAAGAATAGAAGAAAGTTGGCTGCGGAACACGTTACAAATGGGCGCGTCCAAAGAGCTGGTTTCTGTTCATTATCCGTCATTTTTCGCGCATCACTTTTTTATTGTTCAACTGAACCGTCAGCAACAGCCCACAACCCACCGTCAACCGTCTACTGTCTACTTCCTACTAACCACTAACTACTTCTTCTCCAGCATCACGATAGTTTCGAGATGGGGAGTTCCCGGGAACAAGTCCAGGGGCTGCACTTCGCGGACGCGGTAGCCGTAACGTTCCCATTCCTTGAGGGCGGCGGGGATTTCGTCGGTGCCGCAGAAAACGTGGCACACGCGGATGGGCTTACGCATGGCGAGAGCGTGAATGACGCCCGGTTCGCA
Source organism: Fibrobacter sp. UWH6 (assembly GCF_900142465.1). Taxonomy (NCBI): domain Bacteria; kingdom Pseudomonadati; phylum Fibrobacterota; class Fibrobacteria; order Fibrobacterales; family Fibrobacteraceae; genus Fibrobacter; species Fibrobacter sp. UWH6. The sequence continues at coordinate 58,376 of NZ_FRAX01000010.1, read as the reverse complement.
ACCCTTGCGGGGCGGGTCCAGCAGAATCTTTTCCGGTTCACCGGGCACAACGCGGGGCAGGCGCAACTGCACGAAATCTTCGTCGATCTTGCCTGCGATAAACTTGTAGTTCTTCTTCAGGTAGCGGGCGCTGGCCTTGGCGGTTTCGATGGAAGGACCTTCCCATTCGACGCCCAGCACAGACTTGGCGGCTTCGCCCAGGGCGAAACTGAACAGACCGTAGCCGCAGTACAAATCCAGGAACTTGTCTTCCTTGGTAAGGCTCAGCATTCGGCTGGCGGCCTTGATCAAGTTGTGGATCTGGCTTTCGTTAATCTGGCTGAATCCGGTGACAGGGTACTTCAGGCTGAAATGACCTAGGTTCAGAGCCAGCTCGCGGGGTCCGTAAAGCTGCTTGAAATTCAGACCTTCCGTGGGGCGCTTGGCTTCCAGATAGTAGTCGGATTCCGTGGTGTCTACATAGGCGTGGGCGGCGGTTACATTCAGTTCGCTCTTCTGCAGCACTTCGGAAATCTGCTTCAGTTTGCGGACGATGGTGGCGTCGATTTTCTTGATGTTAAAAATGACCACGCGGTAGCGGTAAGTACCACGGATGATAATCCAGTTCAAGGCATAGGCCAGGGGCTTGTAAGCCGGAGTGATCAGCTTTTCGAAAAGCAGGTCGTAAATCTTGTTGTGTTCTTCCGGTTCCAGCATGGATTCCTGGCGGTCGAACTGCAGGTTGCCCGGGACCATGGCCACGCGTCGCTTACTGGTGGTGCGGTAACCGCGGGGCATGGGGCTTGCGATGACGTTCTGCGGATTGCCTGCCAGACGGTTCACGTCCCAGAATTCCTTGATGGCCTGATTCTTGATTTTCAGTTCGTCCTTGTAGTCGAACATGGCCAAAGATTCGCCGTGGGCGGAATCGGCTTCGCGGGTGTAATTGGGGACGCAGTTTGCAATAGCCTGCTCAAAAAACATAGGTGCCTCCGTGGCGGCAAAATTTTACAAGTGCAAATGTAGAAAAACGGCGTTGGATTACAATATTTTGGACGTTTGAAAATGTTTCTTGCTTCCGGTTACTAGCTAATCTTCGGGTAAATGCTGGATTGGATAGTAGTTTTTATGGAAAAGATCCAGATAAAGAGATACCTTTACTAACCAAGCTCCCTGAAAAATGGAATTTGGTTAGTAAAATGGTTGTGGACAAAGTAATTTTTACTAACTAAACGCCGATGACTAGAGGGTCTGGTTAGTAACCATCGCCAAATGGACCCAAAACATCCATCGAGGAGGGGGTTGGGGGAGGGTGCTAAGATCGGGTTCGTCCAGCAAAAAAGTCCCCCTCCTTTGAGGAGGGGGTTGGGGGAGGGTGCTAAAAAAGGTCCCTTCCAGAGGAAGGGGCCTTTTTGTAAAAGCGGCGGACCGGGATCGAACCGGCAACCATTAGCTTGGAAGGCTAAAGCTCTACCATTGAGCTACCGCCGCAATTTGTGCTCAATTATACAAAAAAACACCCGATTTTAAAGGGGTAAATAAAAAAGTATTGTAATTTTTCAAAAAAAATGTTAAATTTACGCCACTTAAACAATTTACCTGAGGTAGCTTAACTTGGCTTTACAACCCCCCCGTGGCCGTCAGATGCCCAACCGTCAGAGCGACGGCACCCGCATCAACGAAGACATCCGTATTTCCCCCATCCGTCTTGTGAAGGAAGAAGGCGAAGCCATCATCATCGAAACCCACAAGGCTTTGCAGATGGCTAAGGACGCCGGTCTGGACCTGGTGGAAGTGTCTCCCAATGCTAAGCCCCCCGTATGCAAGATCATCAACTACGGTAAGTACAAGTTCGAGCAGGTCAAGAAGGCTAAGGCCGCCAAGGCCAAGCAGCATGTGGTGAAGCTGAAAGAAATCAAGATGCACCCCAAGACCGCCGAAAACGACTACCAGTACCGCATCAAGCAGGCAGGTGAATTCCTTCAGGATGGCATGAAGGTGAAGCTTATCATGCAGTTCCGCGGTCGCGAAATGGCCCATATGGATTATGGCAAGCGTCTCATGGAACGTGCAAAAGAAGACTTGGCCGCCTTTGGCGACCTTGAAATGGACTCTAGAGTCGAAGGCAATACTATGCTTTCTATCTATGGTCCTAAGCGTGGTGCCGCTGCCGCCAAAAAGCAGCAGGATGCACCGAAGCCCGTAACCGAGCCCATGGCAGCAGGTGAGGCTTAACTTAATAACCTAACGAGGTAAAAATGCCTAAGATGAAAACTCACAGCGGTTCCAAGAAGCGCTTCCGCCTGACCGGCTCCGGCCACGTCAAGTTCAAGCGCGCTGGTATGCGCCACATTCAAACCAAGATGACCACTAAGCGTAAGCGTAACCTGCGTAAGGGCGCTCTCATTAAGAAGGTCGACATGTATCACGTCAAGCGTCTGCTTGTAGTAGCATAAGGAGTGTAAGAATGCCCCGCGCAAAATCCAGAGTTCCTTCCCGCGAACGCCGCAAAAATATCCTCAAAGCCGCTAAGGGCTTCTACGGTCGTCGCAAGTCCAACATTCGCCTTGCTATTGACGCAGTTGCTCACGCCGGTCAGTATGCCTACGCACACCGCCGCGACAAGAAGGGTGACTTCCGCTCTCTGTGGATCACTCGTCTGAACGCTGCAGTTCGTGAATACGGCATCAGCTATAGCCAGTTCATTTACAAGCTCTCCAAGGCTAACATCAAGATGAACCGTAAGGTTCTCGCTGATATGGCAGTTGCAGATCCTGCATCCTTCGCCAAGGTCGTGGACGCTGTTAAGGCTGCATAATTTAGACGCAAGTCTAAATTCGCTCTAGCATCATCTAGCGAGAAATTTACCCCGCTCTCCGGAGTGGGGTATTTTTTTGTGTAGTCTGCCCCGGCCGGGCCGTACTTTGTCTGGCGCACACGGCGGACGTACTTTGAATGAACGTACTTTGTCTGAAGTACCTGGCAGACGTTCTTTCTTAATGTACTATCTCAGTCTGCGGTCATTTTCTGAGTGAACCGCATAATAGGCCTTCTTGTTTTCGTACATCTCTCGGTCGATGGTGTTGATGAACTCGTCCATCGTTCCCTTTTTCAGATCGAGCAGTCCCTTTCCGATGGAGGTGGAGAGTTTGAAGGGGGCCTTGGAATTGTTGTTGAACTTTTCGATGCGGTAATGGATTTCGCGGATGAGGCCGTCTGCCTTTTCTTGGTCCGCCGTGTTCAACAGCACGATAAATTCGTCGCCGGCATAGCGGATGGCGACCCCTTCGTCGTGGATGGTCCTCTGGAGGATGTCGGCCATGGCGATCAGGGCGCGGTCGCCAACGGAATGGCCGAAGTCGTCGTTGATCTTCTTGAAGGAGTTCAGGTCCAGCATCAGACCGGTCATGACGGTTCTACGTTTTCGTGAGAAGACGTTCATGTGGCGGTCCAGGTACACGCGGTTGTATAGGCCCGTCAGTCGGTCGCGGAAGATGAGTTCGTTCTGCAGGCTAGAGAAGATGCCGGCAATAGAAACGGCCAAGCCTGCCGAAATGGTGGAAATGCCGTAGAACAGGGTCTGGGCAAAAGTGCCAATCATCAGCGGGAAGAAATACACCCAGATGGGGAAGTACTTCAGGATACCGTTACGCCTGCGGCTCCAGAAGTAGACCACGATGCTGTCCATGGTGATGCCGTAGTCGATAACGGTGTAAATCCAATAGCCCCACATTCTGTGGTAGTGGTTGTTGCCATCGATGGAAAAAATGAACGGGCAGAAAAAGTTGATGAGTACGCCCAACGTTCCAAGCCCCACGACGGTTTTCAGAATCTTGGAGTGAATCCTTGATACGCCTCCACAAATGTGTTGCGAAAGGAAGACGAACCACAGGGTAGAGCAATACATGTTGGATCCGTAGAGCCAACCGTTGCCATAGATGTTGATGAATTTTGCGAGGGCTCCGGGGCGACCTTCCGATGTGAAAACAATGGGGTCGATAAGGCAATTCAGGAATCCGAGGATCAGCATGACCAGGAGAGACGTGTTCTCCAGATTCTTGCGGGGAAGCTTCCAGACGTTACCTGCGGCAACAACGGCCAGAAGTACTGCACCGAAGATGTTAACCACATATATGCACGACAGGGTTGAATCCATACATTTTTAATATAGATTCTTGTGGGGCGTTTTGAGGGCCTAGAAAAAATCTGTTGTGATTTCTGACTTCTTCTTGCTCTTGGGTTCGACCACGGCGGCGGAGTATTTGGCGTTTGCGAACAGGTCGTTTGTGAGGCCCGTCACATCTTCGGCGGTCAAATCCCGGATGATCTTTTCGGAGTGTTCCATGGTGTGGAATTCGCCCAGGTGCAGAATCTGTTCCGCCATGCGGATGGCTCGCTTTTCGGGATTGTCTGCACCCAAGTGCATGCCGCCCAAAATGTTGGCTTTTGTCCGTTCCAGTTCGTCTTTCATGAAGCCTTGCTTTAGGAATTTTTTCGTTTCCTTGACGCTCAATTCCAGGGCCAATTTCAACTGCTTTGGTTCTGTTGCCAGGGCCACTCCCCAGTCCACGCAGTCGCGGTAGATGTCGGCGGTGGAATAGACGGAATAGGCAAGGCCCTTGTCTTCGCGGATCTTCTGGAAAAGTCTGCTGGCCATGCCTGCGCCCATGGCCACATTAAAAATGGAAAGGGCGCAGCGACCCTTTTCGTCCATGCGGCTCTTGTCGAAACTCATGCCCCAGAAAAGATTGGACTGGGTGATGTCCTGCTTCTGCACCACCTTTACGCTCTGGTTGGATTTGTAGATGTTGGCGGGTGCGATCCCGCCGGATTTCTTGCGGGCGAATTTCTGCAGGCAGAGTTCCACTAATGCGTCGTGGTTCACCTTGCCTGCGGCGCAGACGTAAATGGGCAATTCATTAATGACTTGGTCGCGATAAGCCAGCATCTGCTTGTGGGTCAGTTCCTTGACTTCCTTGACGGTGCCGGTAATGGAGTGGGCGATACCGCAACCCTTAAAATGGATGGCATTAAAAACGTCGCCTACAAGTTCTTCGGGAATGTCATCGTAGCTGTGGACTTCCTCGATGATGACTTTCCGTTCCTTTTCCATTTCCTTCTTTTCGAAGCGGGGATTCATGAGCATGTCGGCGATGACGTCGATGGCGAGAGCCAAGTCGCCACTTTCTACGTTGGCGTAAAAGCCGGTTTCCTGGCGAGTGGTGTAGGCTTCCAGATTTCCGCCGCGGTCTTCGATGGCACGGGCGATTTCAAGGGCGGTACGATTTTCGGTACCCTTAAAAACCAGATGTTCATAAAAATGACTCAAACCAAATTCGCCCTTGGCTTCGTGTCGGCTGCCCCGGGGGAACCAGGCGCCAACGGTTACGGAATAGGCATGGGGCATGTAGTCGGTCATGACCACAACGCCGTTAGAAAGCTTTGTCTCTTTGATAATCTGCTTCATATAAATTAGCGGTGTTTTGACTGGATGTAGGCCCTGTGTTCTGCCTTGGTCTTTTCGTTTGCCATGGCGCAGGGTTTCAGTTTCCAGTATAGGCTTTCAAGCTGTTCTGTTTCGAGAATTGTCTTTTGGTTCTTTATGATGTTAGACAGCTTTTTTTGCAATTGAAAAATATGGAGGATGATCCAGTTTACGTCTAGTGAAGAACCGCTAACCTTTGGGGAGGTTGGGATTCCCTTGAGAACGCAGCGGTCGCTGAAGACGATGGCTGAAAAGACGGGAAGCTCGTCAACGTTCAGATCGCTTTTGGAAAAGTTCTCTTTCAGAAAATGTCGGAGGGCGCGGATGTGTCCGGCGTTTTGCTGGATGGGGTTGTGGAAGGTGTGGGTGGTGCGGGCGTTCAGGCGCTGGTGCCAACGTTCCTCTTCCAGAGTGCCGGTAATTTCACCGGAGATGTTCTTGGTTTCTAGCACGTAGATGCCGGACTGGTGCAAGAGCAGGGCGTCGATTTCGGTGGTACCGCCGTGGCTTGGAATGTACAGGTTTTTCATCAGCACGAATTTGCGTCCGTCGTCGTTGCAAATGCTGGTCAGTGTCTTGAAAGTGGCCGCTTCGCCGTAGACTCCGTCGGGATCATTTTCCAACTGTTCCTTCTGGAAGTCCTTGAAAGTCTTGCGGCGACCATCATTATGGAACTGCCCTGGTTTAGGCTTGGCTGCCTTTGTCTTGAAAAATACGAAGGCCAAAAGCAAAATGATGGCGAGCAATGTAACGATGGTGGAAGTCATGGCGAAAGTATAAGAAAAATGTTCCGCTAAAATTTTTACAGAATGGTTTATGCAAACGAAAACGGCTCGCATTTAGCGAGCCGTTTAAAATCGCGTTGGTTGATTGCGAACTTGCCGTATTAATGTCTTCCGAAGCGGCGGGTCTTGCGGAAGGGCTTGTCGCCGAAGTCGCGTTCGTCATGGTCCTTGCGGAAAGGCTTTTCGCCGAACTTTTCACGACGGCGTTCTTCGCGGTTGCCTGCAAACTTGCGGTCTCCGCGTTCGCCGTGATCGACACCGAAACCGCGACCTTCACGTTCCTTGCGGAATCCGCCACGGCGTTCTTCACGATTGCCTCGGCCAAAACCGCCGCGGCCTTCACGGTGGAAGCTGCGTCCTTCGCGGGGGCGAGTTCCCGGAGCGGGGCCGGTAGGAGGTTCGTCTGTCATCAGACGGAAGCGGGCGTCGTTTCCGCGGATGGTGATGCCTGCCAGAATGTCAAGAACTTCCTGGCTAGTGTCTTCGGGCAGTTCAACGGTGCTGAACTTGTCGAAGAGCTTGATGCGGCCGATGATGGAGCTGCTGATGTTTGCTTCGCCGGCGATGGCGCCTACGATGTCGCGGGGGGTAACGTGGTCGATGCGGCCCACGCCCATGTAGTAACGCAGGTAACCTTCTTCAACGCCGTTATTGCCTTCCTTACGTTCCTTGCGCAGGCGCTGCTTTTCTTCGCCGTTCATGCCTACGCCAAAGTCGTCACGTTCGCGGCGGGCCTTTTCACGGCGTGCTTCGCGGGGAGCGTCCAGGGGCTGCAATTCCGGGAACAGGGGCTGCTTCTTCTGGTACATCTTGATGATGGCGGCGGCTACGTCTTCGGCGGTGATTTCGGTAACGGATCCATCTTCGTTTTCAACGCCGTTGGTCTTATTGCAGCCGGCTGCTACCATTTCCTGGACCAAAGTCTTGAACTTGTCCAGTTCGCCGTAGCTCAAGACGCTGTTCACCTTTTCCTTGAAGGCGGCCACGCGCTTCTGGCTGATGATTTCGCCGGTGGGCATTTCCATCACGTCGATGGGCTGGCGGGTGGCCCGTTCGATAATCTTCAGCATGCGCTTTTCGCGGGGAGTGATGAAGAGGATGGCGTCGCCGCTACGGCCTGCTCGACCTGTACGTCCAATGCGGTGTACGTAGGATTCCGTGTCGAAAGGAATGTCGTAGTTCACCACCAGGGAAATGCGGTCCACGTCGATACCGCGGGCGGCCACGTCGGTAGCCACCACGATATCCAGCTTGCCCATCTTTAAACGGTTGATGGTGCGTTCGCGCATGGACTGGGCCAAGTCGCCATTCAGCGGGGCGACGGTAAAGCCGCGGCTTTCCAGCTTTTCGGCCACTTCGGTGGTGTTCTGCTTGGTGCGCACAAAGATCAGCACGCCGTCAAATTCTTCGCCTTCCAGGACGCGGGCCAAGGCTTCGACCTTGTGCTCGTTCTTTACCATCAGGTAACGCTGGCGGATGTTTTCAACGGTGGTGGTCTTGCTTTCGATGCAAGCCTCATCGTATTCGCCCAGGTACTTGTCGATAATGGCCTTCACCTTCTTGGGCATGGTGGCGCTAAAGAGGGCGCGCTGTGCGCTTGCGGGAATTTCCTTCAGGATGGTTTCGACATCTTCTTCGAAACCCATGTCCAGCATTTCGTCAGCTTCGTCCAGGACGATAGCCTTCACGCCGCCCAGGGTGATGGTGCCGCGCTTGATATGGTCAATAAGACGACCCGGAGTGGCAACGATGATGTTGGCCTGGCGCTTGAGGGCGCGGATCTGCACGGCGATATCCTGACCACCGTAAACGGGAACCACATGGACCTTGGGCAGGTTTACGGAATACTGCTGGATGGCTTCGGCGACCTGGATGGCCAATTCGCGGGTAGGAGTCAGCACCAGCATAGAGGTTTCGTGACCGTTGAATTCCAGGCGGGAAAGCAGGGGCAGGGAGAAGGCGGCTGTCTTACCGGTACCTGTCTGTGCCGTACCCAGGAGGTTTCCGCCCTGAAGCAGTGCGGGAATAGCCTTCACCTGAATGGGGGAGGGGGTCACATAGTTCATGGCCTTGATGGCGTCCAGAACGGCGGGAGCCAAGTCCAGGTCCTCGAAAGTGACCAGTGCTTCGTCACCTTCGGTTTCGTCGCTCAGTTCTTCGTCTTCGTCCTCTGTGGAATCGTTTTTGTCTGCGGAATCATTTTCGTCTGCGGATTCTTCGACGGTTTCGATGTTTTCTTCTTGCTCTTGTTCCGTAGTTTGCTGTTCTTCGTCGACGAATTCAATAGATTCACCAACATTTGCCTTGGCTTCTGCGCCAGCCTTTACGATGTTGCAATCATCATCGATGACGATTCCATCGGGATTCAATGCCAAAAAAGCGGCTTCGTCAGCTTCGTCTTCGTCGGCCCCACCAGCAATGGATGCCAAAAAGGCATCGGCTTCGCGGGCAATCTTGGATTTGGAGTCAATAGTTTCTTCGGGGATGCGATCTTCCGCACCCTGCTTTTCAGGATTCTTCATAAATCACCTTCGGGGACCCGTAAACTTCATCTGCGGCCCATGCCGCGTCATCTCGTCGCTGTAAAGCGTTTAAAATAAGCCCCGAAGTGCACTCGCACTCAAAAAACCTGAAGTTCGTTAGGTCACCTAACTCAAATGTGGGCACAAAGGTAGAAATGTGTATCGGAAAATCAAAGGTTATAAAAAGCACATATTCCAATATGGAATATATTCGGGTCTTGCTTTCTGCCCCTTTGTGTAATATTAAAATAAGTTAGAAACAAAACGTAAAAGGAAAGAAGGGATCAATTAATGAAGCGAAATGGAATTTTAAACAGTGAAATTTCCCGAGTTTTAGGGTATTTGGGCCATACGGACTGCATTTGCATTGGCGACTGTGGCCTGCCCATTCCCGACGAAACGGAGCGCATCGACCTTGCGCTTGCGTTCGGAATCCCCACCTTTATGCAGACCTTGACCGAAGTGGTGAAGGATATGAAGGTGGAAAAGATTGTCTTGGCCGAAGAAATCAAGACCCAGAATCCCCAGGTTGAGGGTCTGGTGCTGCAACTGTTAAAGGGTGTTGAAGTGGAATATGTACCTCATACGGAACTGAAGGCACGCACCCAGACTTGCAAGGCTGTAATTAGAACTGGGGAAACTACTCCTTATGCCAACATAATTTTGCAATCCGGGTGCATTTTCGCCTGATAGGAGGATCGTAATACTCTATGCATGTTGAAATGAAAGGCATTAACAAGTCTTTTGGAAGCAACCAGGTATTGAAGGATGCCGGCTTCTTCCTGAAAGACGGTGAAATCCACGCCTTGATGGGTGAAAACGGGGCCGGAAAGTCGACCTTGATGAAGATCCTGACGGGCGTGTATACCCGCGATTCCGGTACCGTGATTGTGGATGGCAAGGAAGTGACCTACCACAGTCCCAAGGAAGCCGAAGAGGCGGGTATCGTTTTTATTTATCAGGAATTGAACGTTCTGTTTGACCTGACGGTTGAAGAAAACCTGTTCATGGGTCGCGAAATTACCAAGCGCTTTGGTGTCTGCGACAAGAAGGCCATGCGCGCTAAGGCCCAGGAAATCATGGACCGCATGGGTGTCCATATTCCCGTGGATGCGGTCATGAGCGACTTGTCTGTGGGCCAGCAGCAGATGGTGGAAATCTGTAAGGCCCTTATGGTGGACGCCAAGGTCCTGATTATGGATGAACCTACCGCCGCATTGACCCAGAGCGAAACTGAAGTCCTGTTTGAGGTCATCAATTCCCTGCGCAAGAAGGGCGTCTCTATCGTCTACGTTTCTCACCGCATGGAAGAAATCTTTGAATTGTGCGACCGTATCACCATCCTCCGCGATGGTACCTATATCGATACCAAGTACATCAAGGATATCACCATGGATGACGTGGTGAAGATGATGATCGGCCGTGAAATCGGTGAACGTTTCCCCAAGCGCGATAACGCCATCGGCGGTGAAGTGCTCCGCGTGGAAGGCCTTACTCATGAAAAGCTGTTCCGCGACGTAAGCTTTAATGTCCGTGCCGGCGAAGTGCTTGGCGTGTCGGGCCTTATGGGTGCTGGCCGTACCGAGATTATGCATGCCGTTTTCGGCAATATGCCTACGGTAGCAGGCAAGGTCTTTATCAACGGTAAGGAAGTATTCATTCGCAATCCGCGTCAGGCTATTGAAGCGGGTATCGGCTTTATTACTGAAGACCGTAAGACCGAAGGCCTGCTGCTGGAAAAGAGCATTGCTGAAAACATCGAACTGACCAACTTGGGAATCGTTTCCAAGAAGGGTGTTCTGGATGCTGCCAAGCAGTCCAGCCTTGTGAAGCGCGGTATCGAGGAATTCCGCATCCGCTGTTTCGGCCCTCAGCATGAGTGCGGTAACTTGAGCGGTGGTAACCAGCAGAAGGTGGTTCTTGCCAAGTGGATTTATACGGACCCCAAGATTCTCATTCTGGATGAACCCACTCGCGGCGTGGATATCGGCGCCAAGAAGGAAATTTACAACGTAATCAATGATATGGCCGCCAAGGGCGTCGCCGTTATCATGGTGTCCTCTGAATTGCCCGAAGTTCTGGGCATGAGTGACCGCATTATGGTGGTTCACGAAGGACATGTGACTGGCATTATTAATGGTGCCGATGCGGATCAGGAAAAAATTATGACTCTTGCTACAGGAGGTAAAATCTAATGAAAAAGGAAAATAAGAATCTAGGTGCTTTTTTATCGGAATATGGCGTTTTTATTGCGCTAGCTATTCTGGTGGTGGTCATTAGTGCCATTAGTCCGGAATTCCGCCAGCCGGGTAACTTCCTGAACTTGTTGCGTCAGGCTTCCTTTAACGGCTTGATTGCCTTCGGTATGACCTGTGTCATTCTCAGTGGAGGTATCGACCTTTCTGTGGGTTCTACCTTTGCCTTGAGCGCCATTGTCTGTGCCGAAATGATTGGCCATGGCGTACCTGTCATTGTTGCGGTTCCCGTAGCATTGCTGGTGGGTGTGGCTCTCGGCTTGATTAGTGGTCTTTTGGTGACCAAGGGTCGTTTGCAACCGTTCATTGCAACCCTTATTACCATGACGGCTTATCGTGGCCTCGCCATGATCCTTACCGATGGTAAGCCCATTTCCCGCCTGGCAGAAAGTTCTGGTGATAGCCTTTTGTTCAAGGCTCTGGGTAAGGGTAATGTGGTCTGCGATTTCTTGCCGGCTATTAAAATTCCTATTCCTATCTTGATCCTGTTGGCCTCCTTTGGAATCTTCTATTTCTTGCTGAAGCATACCACTTTCGGTCGCCGCCTTTACGCTACCGGTTCTAACGCCAAGTGCGCCGCACTTTCTGGCGTGAACATCGATCGCGTGAAGATGAGTGTCTATGGTATTTCCGGTTTCCTCAGCGCATTGGCCGGTCTGATCATGATTAGCCGTGTGGACTCCGCACAGCCCATTATGGGTAGCGGTTATGAACTGGATGCCATCGCTGCTGTTGCCCTTGGCGGTACCAGTATGAATGGCGGCCGCGGAAGAATTACCGGTACAATTGCAGGTGTTCTGATCATTGCTGTTTTGAACAACGGTTTGAACATCTTGGGTGTCACTTCCTACTATCAGAACGTGATCAAGGCTGTAGTGATCTTGGTTGCTGTGCTTGCTGATCGTAAGAGATAAGGAGATTTGAATCATGAAAAGAATTTTTGCTTTACTTTTCGCTTCTTTTGTGTCTGTGATGATGGCCGCATGTTCTATTGTCATTGACGGTGAAGAAAAGACTACTGCCCAGAAGGTTGATTCCAAGGGCGCAATCGGCTTGTCTGTTTCTACTCTGAACAATCCTTTCTTCGTGACTCTTGTGGAAGGCGCCAAGAAGGCTGCCGTGGAACTGAATGTCAACATTACTGTGGTGGATGCTGGTGATAATGTTTCTAAGCAGGTGAGCGACATCGAAGACTTGGTCAGTAAGAATGTCAGCATCCTGATTGTGAACGCTGTGGATTCCGACGCCTTGACTGGTGCTGTAAAGGCAGCCAAGTCCAAGGGCGTGAAGGTCATTAGCGTTGACCGTGCCATCAACGGCGTGGAAGTGGATTGCCAGATTGCTTCTGATAACGTTGCCGGTGCTGAACTTGCAACCCAATATATCGTAGACAAGCTTGGCGAAGGTGTTGTGACTGCAGAACTGCAGGGCACCATGGGTTCTTCCGCTGCTATTGATCGCGGTAAGGGTTTCCACAACATTGCCGATGCAAAGTTGAATGTGGTCGCATCCCAGACTGCAAACTTTAACCGTACCGAAGGCATGAGCGTTATGGAAAATATGCTCCAGGCCAACGGCAACATTGCTGCCGTATTCGCTGCCAATGACGAAATGGCTCTGGGTGCTGTTGAAGCTAGCAGCGGTGCAGGCAAGAAGGTGATGGTGGTTGGCTTTGATGCAACTGACGATGCTGTAGAAGCTATCAAGGCTGGCCGCATGGCTGCAACCATCGCTCAGCAGCCTGGCCTGATTGGTGAAACTGCTGTTCGCGCTGCAGTGGATCTGAACAATGGCAAGTCCATCGAAAAGAACATTCCGGTGAAGGTCACCTTGGTTACTGCTGAAAATGCAGACAAGTTGAATGCTGATAAGCCCAGCTTCAGCGGTACCATCGGTCTGTCTGTTTCTACTCTGAACAATCCCTTCTTCGTTACTCTGGTTGAAGGAGCCAAGAAGACTGCTGCTGAATTGAAGCTTGCCCTCACTGTGGTTGACGCTGGTGACAATGTTTCCAAGCAGGTTAGCGACATTGAAGATTTGATCAGCAAGAACGTTAGCATCCTTATCGTGAACGCTGTGGATTCCGATGCTCTGACCGGTGCCGTAAAGGTGGCCAAGTCCAAGGGTGTAAAGGTCATTAGCGTGGACCGCGCCATCAACGGTGTGGAAGTGGATTGCCAGATTGCATCCGATAACGTTGCCGGTGCAGAATTGGCTACCCAGTACATCGTAGACAAGCTGGGTGAAGGCGTTATTACCGCTGAACTTCAGGGTACTCTGGGTTCCTCTGCCGCTATCGATCGCGGTAAGGGTTTCCACAACATTGCCGATAAGAAACTTAAAGTGGCTGCCTCTCAGACCGCAAACTTCAACCGTACCGAAGGCATGAGCGTCATGGAAAATATGCTCCAGGCTAATGGCAAGATTGCTGCAGTCTTTGCCGCTAACGACGAAATGGCTCTGGGTGCCGTAGAAGCTAGCAGCGGTGCAGGCAAGAAGGTGATGGTCGTTGGCTTTGATGCAACCGACGACGCTGTTGAAGCCATTAAGGCTGGCCGTATGGCTGCAACCATCGCTCAGCAGCCCGCACTGATTGGCGAAACTGCTGTCCGTACTGCCATGGACATCGCCAACGGCAAGGTTGTAGAAAAGAACATCCCGGTGAAGGTCACTTTGGTCACTGCTGAAAATGCAGGTAAGTAGGAAGGTATCATGAAAGTTCTAAATATCGGATCCATGAACCTTGACCACGTCTATAGCGTGGACCACATTATCTTGCCGGGCGAAACTGAAGCTACCGGAGCCGTCAAGCATTACTTGGGCGGCAAGGGTATGAATCAGTCTGTTGCTCTTGCTAAGGCTGGCGTTGAAGTTTATCAGGGCGGTATGATTGGTGAAGATGGTCAGCCCTTCCTGGACGCTTGTAAAGAGTATGGTGTTCACGGGGAATTCATTGCTAAAGTCGATGATCAAACTGGCCATACCATCATCCAGATTGACAAGAACGCCCAGAACAGTATCTTGCTGTATGGTGGTGCAAACCAGCGTCTGACTCAGGAATATGTGGATGGCGTTCTCGGCCACTTTGCTGCCGGCGACATTCTGTTGCTGCAGAACGAAGTGAACCTTTTGCCCTACATCGTGGACAAGGCTTACGAAAAGGGAATGCAGATCGCCTTGAATCCGTCCCCATTCAACGAAAAGCTGGATGCGGTGGATATGACCAAGATCAGCATCTTCTTGCTGAACGAGGTGGAAGGCAATCAGGTGACCGGCAAGACGGACCCGGATGAAATTCTGGCTGAAATGCGCAAGCGTTTCCCCAAGGCCCGCATTGTGCTTACCTTGGGCAAGGACGGCGCGGTATATAGCGACGGCGAAGAAAAGGTGTTCCAGCCCATCTTCCCCGTGAAGGCAGTGGATACTACCGCTGCAGGCGATACTTTTACCGGCTATTTCCTGGCAGGTCTCGCAGAAGGCATGCCCATTGCTCAGGCTCTCCGCGTGAGCGCCCGCGCTTCCGCCATTGCAGTAAGCCGCCCCGGTGCCGTACCCTCGATCCCCTTGCGAAAGGAAGTGGAGGAAGCTCTGGCCAACGGCTGATGATGTAGCTAATTGGACCTGCACTAAGGGTTGAATGGACCGCCGCTAAAAACGGCCACCTGTAAAGGAGCCTTAATAGACAAAGCAGAGAAATTATACTACATTGCGCCTTACGTCGGAGAGATGTCAGAGTGGTCGATTGAGCCGGCCTCGAAAACCGGAGTCTGTAACAGGACCGAGGGTTCGAATCCCTCTCTCTCCTTTGAATAAAAGACGCCCCCAGGTGGGGCGTCTTTTATTCTATAGACGATCGGGAGTCGAGCCCTCGATTAAGAGGGTTCGCTTGACTTCGCGAGAGCCGTAGGCGAACTGTTCTTTCTAAAAAAAACATTGTATATTGTTTCAGTAACGTTTTAACCTCAATTCAAGGAGACACGATGGCTAATAAGTACGCTGGTACCCAGACCGAAAAGAACCTCGAAGCTGCATTTGCAGGCGAATCCCAGGCTCGTAACAAGTACACTTACTTTGCATCCCGCGCAAAGAAGGATGGTTTCGAACAGATCGCAGCGCTGTTCCTGAAGACTGCAGAAAACGAAAAGGAACATGCCAAGATGTGGTTCAAGGAATTGGGCGGCATCGGTGACACCGCAGAAAACCTGAAGGCTGCTGCCGACGGTGAAAACTACGAATGGACCGACATGTACGAAGAATTCGCAAAGACTGCTGAAGCTGAAGGTTTCGCCGCCCTTGCAAAGAAGTTCCGCCTGGTAGCAGCTATTGAAAAGCATCATGAAGAACGCTACCGCGCACTTCTCAAGAATGTGGAAACTTCCGCCGTGTTCGAAAAGAGCGAAGTCAAGGTTTGGGAATGCCGCAACTGCGGTCATATTGTCGTGGGTACCAAGGCTCCCGAAGTCTGCCCCACTTGCGCTCACCCCCAGTCCTACTTCGAAGTCAACGCTGAGAACTATTAAGAGCCGAGCGTCGCAGAAAAAAGAAAGAATCCGGTGGGGTTCTTTCTTTTTTTGTTGGGAAATTACGGTTGAAGAAGATGTCTTTCCTGAATTAGACCGTATGATTGTTGTTGTGGAGCTTGATTTTTGATTACTGGTACGGTTTATTTTTGAAAAAAAATGAATTTCCAACCGTAGTTCCCGTGGAACGGGGGGGGTATACAAAAAACACCACTCAAGTGAGCGGTGTTTTTTGTATACCTCCAAGCGGTTTCGAACCGCTGTTGCGGGAATGAAAATCCCGAGTCCTGGGCCACTAGACGATGGAGGCGTTTAGGTGCGACCAAATATAGGAAAGTATCTGAATTAGTCAAGGGTGTTGCATAAAATTTTTTTTTCGTACAAATTTACCGTTTTGCCTCACATTGTATTATATTTGCGCTTCGTAAGATTTTCGTAGTATTTTGGGCCTTTTGTGAGGCTGATTAAGGCGGATGTGATTGATGTCTAGCTGTGTTGAATTGCTTGAAACTGTTTTGGACGGCTCTGATCGTCTGGTCCTGGTTTGCGATGCAGAATCGTTTTCTGTGGTTTATGCGAATAAGATGGCCCGAGATTATGCAAAACAGGGTGAAACTCCCTATAAGGGGGTGCCTTGTTTCAAGTATATGATGGGCCTGGATAGTCAGTGCCCTTTTTGCCCCCTCCGCAAGTCAGAAAAACGCGATTCCCTAAATGCCGATGTGAATCTTGGTGACCGAGTTTATAATACCAAGGTTGAATACAAGGAGCTGGATGGCCGGAAGGTTTTTGTTGAGTATGTTGCTGACGTAACCTCCATTCGCCGTACCGAAAAACAGTATGTAGATCAGCTTAAATTGCTGAAGGATTCCATTCCCAATACCGATGTGGTTTTTCATTTGGACCTTACCGGCAATGCGGTCCTGGGGGTAGATGGCGAGGACGGTTACATCGAGGGGCTTAAGTCCTGGATGGCTTCGCGTCAGGAATCCACGACAGTAGATTCCATTGTGGAAATACTTTCCTGTAATATCCCCAAGCAGGTTTCCCGTATAGCTTACCTCAAGGATTTTGCTTGTGCTTCCTTGATCCGGCATTATGAAGAGGGCAAGATGTCCTTCGAACGGGAGATGGAATGTTTTAGGGACGATGAAATTATTCCGTACCGTGCTTGCGTCCGCTATATGATGAACCCCATCAACGGTCATCTGGAAGCGGTTATCTATGGAGTCGATCTTTCTCAAGAGAAACTGGCTCAGGAACGTCAGCTGAACTTCGTTACTGCCTTAAGCCAGGATTTCCGTTATGTGTACCTTTGGAATCCTGACAAAGATGAGATCTCCATTGTCAAGCAGGACGGCTTCATGGTCCGTAGCGACCTTGGGGCTGAAAACAAGTTCCCGTATGATGCCATGTGGGCTCACTACATTGAAGACCGCGTCTTCTCGGAAGATCGCGAAATGATGTACAAGGCCATGGAAAAGGAGAAGGTCCTTGCCTATCTCAAGGATCATGAAAACTATGTGGGCACCTACCGCGTGGTTGAAAATGGAGATATTCATTACTTCCAGTACAAGTACGTAAAAATCGAGGGATCCTCCGAGATTATTGCGGGTTTCCAGAACGTGGACAAATTGTTGGATACCGAAATTTTCCGTAATTCCATTATCAGTACCTTGGCCAAGGTTTACTTCTGTGCCTATGATATTGACCTTTCTACGGGGCATTTCCGCGAACTGGGCGATTCTACCCGAGATTATATTTCCAACGTCATCGGTCAGATGGGTGAGTCCATGGAAAAGTTCAGGGCCATTTGCCAGACGACAGTGGCGCCGGAACAGGTCCAGGAATTTCTCGACTTTACGAACATTCATACCTTGGCTGGCCGCCTAGCTAACCGCGATTCCATTGGTATCCATTTTAAGGGCTTGAATGCGGGTTGGTGTGAAGGTCTATTTGTTGTCATCAGCCGAGACAAGAATGGTCGGTGCTCCCATGTTCTGTGGGTTGTTCGTTCCATTAACGAAGAAGTGGCTAGGGAAGAAGCTTACAAGGTTCAGCTGAAGGACGCCCTCCGAAAAGCGGAGCGGGGAAGTGAGGTCAAGTCCAAGTTCCTGGCCAGGATGTCTCATGATATCCGCACGCCTTTGAATGGAATTATCGGTCTGCTTGAAGTTGCTGACCGTAAGGAACAAAGTCCGGAAGAGCGGGCGGAAGGCCGCAGGAAGGCGAAGAACGCCGCCAATCATTTGCTGTCGTTGTTGAACGATGTGCTGGATATGTGCGAGTTCGATGACGCCGAAACTCAACTGTTGGAAGAGCCTTTTGATCTTCAGCAGGTTCTTGGTGAAGTTCGTTCTATTGCCAATCTCCGTGCTGATGAAAATGATGTTGTCGTTAGATATGATGGTGTGTTGAGTGTAAAATGTCCCCATTTGCTGGGGAGCCCGCTCCATGTCCGTCAGGTATTCCTGAACATTTTGACCAATGCCATTAAGTTTAACAAGAAGGGCGGTTCCGTAGACTGTTATTCCGAAATCGTGAATGAGACGTCGGATGTTTTGACCTACTGTTTCCACGTGGTGGATTCGGGTATCGGTATGAGTAAGGAATTCCTTGAACGGATGTTTGAACCCTTTACCCAGGAACGTAATGATGCCCGAAGCACTTATCGGGGCTCCGGTATGGGCATGGCGATTGTAAAGGCTCTTGTGGAAAAGATGAATGGCCGGGTTACGGTCCGTAGTACAGAGGGCGTTGGAACTCACGTTGCTGTGACGATTCCCTTCAAGATTGATCAGAGTTCTCGTGTTTGCCTCACTGAAGGTGCGGAAAGCGAATCCTTGGATGGTATGAAGGTCTTGCTGGTGGAAGACAACGACTTGAATCTGGAAATTGCCCGCCGAATCCTGGAAGACATGGGCGTGGTGGTGACTAGCGCTAGAGATGGCGAAGAAGCGGTGCGGGTCTTTGAAAGCGCTGGCCAGAACGAACTGGACTTGATTCTGATGGACTTGATGATGCCTGTGCTGGATGGTTTTGGGGCTGCCAGGAAAATCCGTCTTTCTGCTAAGAAGGAAGGTGCTGAAATTCCCATTGTGGCCTTGTCTGCCAATGCATTTGCAGAAGATGTGAAAAAGTCCAGGGACGCCGGCATGAACGGTCACTTGGCCAAACCCATCGATATTCCCTTGCTAAAGAAAACGCTGAATATGTACAAAAAGGCTTGATTTTCTTTTTGATAATTTATTTGGCGCTCCCCGTTCTTTTTTCAAAACTTTAGAGTAATTTCAATAGAAAAATGTTATCGTACTGATAACTTTTTTTCTGGTTGCTTTTGAAAAAGCGGAGGGATTATGGCTGTAATGATTATTCAGCTCTTGATTGTGCTGGCTGCTCTTTACGTGGGTTCACGTTATGGTAGCCTTGCCTTGGGTGCAATTTCTGGTATTGGCCTTGCCATCTTGGTGCTGGGCTTTGGTATGCAGCCGGGTAAGCCGCCTACCGATGTTATCTACATCATTATCGCGGCTGTGACCTGCGCCGGTATTATGCAGGCTGCGGGCGGTATGGATTGGTTAATCCAGTTAGCGGAAAGACTTCTGCGTAAACACCCTAACCAGATTATCTTCCTGGCTCCGCTTTGCACTTTCTTCCTCACGGTTCTCGTGGGTACCGGCCATGTGGTTTACACCCTCATGCCCATTATCTGCGATATTTCCCTGAAGAAGGGTATCCGTCCGGAACGTCCCTGCGCTGTTGCTTCTGTGGCATCCCAGGTGGGTATTACTTGCTCTCCCATTGCGGCCGCCGTGGCTTCTTTCGTGGTGATTTCCAACGCCAACGGTTTTGAAATCAACAACTTGCAGGTGATTGCGGTAACCATTCCTGCTTGCCTTTGCGGTTTGATGGCTGCTGCTGCCGTAAGCTACAAGCGCGGTCTCGATCTGGACAAGGATCCGGTTTTCCAGGCTAAGCTGAAAGACCCTCAGCAGCGTGAATACATGTACGGCAATACCGCTTCTGTGCTGGACAAGGCTGTTTCCAAGGAAGCAAAACGTTCCGTGTTTATCTTCCTGGCTGCTTTGGCTGTGATTGTGATGTTCTCTGTGTTCCAGATTGCGGGCCATGACATTCGTCCCGCTTTCCCCACCGGCAAGGTTGTGGATGGTGTGGCTCAGGTGAAGCCCATGGGCATGAACTTGATCATTCAGATTGTGATGATTTCTGCAGCCGCCTTCATGATTATCTTCTGTAAGGCTGAACCCAAGAAGGCTGTGGCTGGTGCCGTTTGGCAGTCTGGCATGGTGGCTGTGGTGGCTATCTACGGTATCGCCTGGCTGGCTGATACTTACTTCGCCAACTACATGGACGTGATGCAGGGCGGCCTGAAGGATATTGTTCAGCATTATCCCTGGGCGATAGCCCTGGCCTTCTTTGCGGTGTCTGTGCTGATCAACTCTCAGGGTGCTGTGGTGGTGGCCATGCTTCCGCTGGCGTACAGTCTGGGTATCGAAGGTGCGGTGCTCTTGGGCGTGCTCCCCAGCGTATACGGCTACTTCTTCATTCCCAACTATCCTTCCGACATTGCCACCGTGAACTTCGACCGTTCCGGCACTACGGTAATCGGTAAGTACCTGTTGAACCACAGCTTTATGCTGCCGGGCATGACCAGCGTTATCGTTTCCACTATTGTGGGTTCTTTGATTGTGAAGGTGTTCTTCTAATTATGGGAGGTGTCGCGCGAATTTTTCGCGGGAAAGATCTTCGTGTACTCTGGGCTCGCCGTAAGGCGGGCCCTTTTTTGCGGTTATAAAACTAAGGGCGGTTGTAAAATAAGAAAAGCCCAGCCTTTCGGTTGAGCTTCTCTTATACCTCCAAGCGGTTTCGAACCGCTGTTGCGGGAATGAAAATCCCGAGTCCTGGGCCACTAGACGATGGAGGCGTTTAGGTAGGCCAAATATAGGTTAGATTTTTAATCTTGTAAAGGGTGTAAGGCAAAAAAAGTTAATTTTTCTCTGTGTTTTTGAAAAATTGGTTAAAAAAGTCTCTTTTTAGGGGTATTTTGAAGTTTTTGCCGGTGGCCTTGCTTGCCAGCGGTGCCGACGCTGCCGTCCTCTGGGGGATCCGTGCCTTTATGGATATCCTCTCGGGGGAGGGCCCCATGCCCCTTTATGGATGGGTGGGCCTGATGTTGGGTCTGACTTTTTTACGCCTGATATTCCTGACCTTGAAAATCCGAGTTTCCGAGAGCTGGGTTTTTGCGGCGGGCGCTCGTATCATGGGCTGGTTCCTTCACCGTTTGCGCTTGCTCCATCCGCGGAATTTCCATACCTCTGCCGGAAACCTCTTGGTGGAATCCGCTTATGAGTCGACGCTGGTTCTTCAGAATAATGGGGCGGTTCTTTTTCAGGGGGCTCAGGCGGTGTTGCAGCTGGCGGTGTTCTTGCCGGTGTTGCTGTACATTTCCTGGCCGCTGACCTTGTTCCTTTTCGCGGTGGTGGTTCCGGTGGTGGGCGCCCTTCAGCGGAAACTTCATAAGCTTGGGCCTGTGGAGGAAAATCTGCTTCGCGACCGTTCGCGGTTCCGGGGCGACCTGACTCTTGCCCGCCGCCTCTTTTTGCAGTGGAGTTCCCGCCGGGAGCGTACGCTTTTGTCTGACGAACTTTTGCAGCAGAACCGCCATTTGCGAAATGACGGACTGGCTGCGGGCCTGCGGAAAAATGGACTTTCGCTGGTGGCGGAATCGGTGTCGGTGGTGGCCATGGTCCTGGTCCTGGGTTTTTGCGCGGTGCTGATTCGCTGCGGGTGGATGAATGGCTCCGGTTTGGTGCTGTTCTGCTCGGCGGTCTTGCTCAGTTACAAGCCTGTAAAGGAATGCGCCCGGGTGCTGCCCCAATTCCGGTCTGCGGTAAGCGCCTTGAAAATCCTGGAAGAATTTGAAAAGGCCGAAATCAGGAGTTCTGATTTTGGTGGACGTGGGGCGGGTTCCGCAAATGGTTATAGCCCTGACGGGCTGTTCGTGAAGAATGGTTCGTTTAAGTACGCTGGTTCGGAACGTCCGGTTTTTGCGGGCTTGAATCTGGAATGGTCCCGTTCGAAGCCGGTTCTTGTCCGTGGAAAAAATGGGATAGGGAAGTCGACGCTCTTGCGGTTGCTTGCGGGCCTGGAAAGCTGGGATGCTGAAGGTGCCGCAGACGGGATTTGTTCGTCGTTGCCGGTTGCCGCAAATGCCGTATTTTTTGTGGCTCAGGATTTGGAGTTGCCTCCCCGACGCTTGCTCCGCGGAATTTTGGAAAGTTTGAAGCAGGGGGCCGCGGGCTCTGTTGGGGGCGCCGCTGCGGAAGGTTCGTCTGCAACCGCTGCGGGTTGTGGGTTTAGCGTTGCGGGCTGCCGCGAACTTTTCGCTTTCGCGGAAAATTTCGGGATCCTTCCGCTGGTAGAAAAGCAGGGGCTTTCAGGCGGCGAGCGTTCCCGCGTGGCCTTGCTGTGGGCTCTCGTTTCGGACTGCGATACGGTCCTTCTGGATGAACCTTTTGCGTCCATCGCCTTGGCGGATCGGGAGCCGTTGTTGGCTGCGTTCCTGCAGGCGGCTGCCGCTCTTGACAAGTGGGTGGTGATCGTAAGTCACGACGTACTTTCTCCCGAAATGGAAGGCCGCTTCAGTATCGTGAACTTTGATGGCGCGGGGGAACGATGAAAATTCTTTATGCCTATCGCGGCTGGATTCTTGGGGCCATGGCGGGAACCATGCTGGCCTTGCCGGGAATGCCCATATCGGACGATTGGTTTGATATGTTGCCGCTGCCAACCCTTTGCTTGATTGCCTTCGTGCTCTTGCGTGTGCAGGCCCGCCGCATCATCGGGGAACATACCCGCGGATTTTCTCACGATGCGGACCGACTTGTAACGGAAGGCGTGTACTCCCGCATTCGCCACCCGCTGTACTTGTCTAACGCCGGGGTCGGTTACGCTTTCGTGGTGTTGCATTTTGGATTCGCCCTGGTGGCCTTGGCTTTTGTGGTGGCACTTTTTGCTTTTGAATATTTGTTATCGCGGATGGAAGACCGCTACCTGGAAAATCGGTTCGGCGAAGAATGGCGAACCTGGGCCGCAGAGACGCCTGCCTTTTTCCCGCGGTTAAGTGGTTCGGGTGTGGGACCTTCAGTTGGCGGACAGCCTGCGACTGCTCGCGAAGGTTCCGCAACGGGTTCGGCTGAACGTTCCGCGAAGTCCCCTGCCCGTCGTTCTTTTGCGGCGGCCTTTAAGGCGGATACGTCTACGTGGCTCTGGCTGCTGGTGATGATTGCGGTCGTTGTTGGACGCAAGTTCCTGGGGTAGTCGGATGAAGTTTTCCTTGACGGCCCGAATTGCTTTGTGGTTTGCCCGAGTTTGTCTGCGCCTGGTTGCCCGCGGGGGCACCTGTGTTCCTGCGTTAGACCGCAAGTACAAATTGCGGGAGCGGTTGGACGGCCCCTGGTGCGAAAGTCCGAAGAACCTGGCTTCGCCAACGAGCGGCTCGCAGTACGAACGTCCGAAAATTTCAAAACGTCTTTGGCTTCACGGAGCGAGTCTCGGAGAGTGCAAGATGTTGCTTTCGGTGGCTCGGGCCCTGAAGGCGGACTGGCCTTCCTGTGACGGTGAATGCCCTGAGATTTTGCTGACGACTCAAAAGGCGGAGGCACTAGAAACTTTGCGGAATAAGGCTGCAGGTGTTTGTCGTGTCGCCATGTCGCCTGCAGATTTGCCCGATACCCTGGAGCGATTCTTGAAGGAAGTGAATCCAGCGGCTCTTGTGCTTGGCGAAAACGAACTGTGGCCTGGCTATGTGGAGGCGATGAACCGCCATTGCAAAAAGCCGGCGGTGGCTCTTGTTTCTGGGCGGGTCCGTAAGCTGGCGCCCGGTGTGAGCCTCGATGACCTTGGCTTTGTGACTCTGCAATCTGACGGTGGAAACTGGAAATTGCTGGACTGGACCCGCGACGTAACCGCCCCGAAATCGTCTGCTGGTGAATTTGCGGCTCCAAAAGACAATCCCTTAATTGACGTCGCCTTGGTTTCTTTTCATAAGGAAGAACTTGCCGCTTTCGGTGCGCTGGTTTCTGCTGCGGCGTCTGCAGGTAAGTCTGTTGTTCTCGCTCCCCGACGTCTCGAAGAAGCGGAACTTTTCCGCGAATTCCTCCTTTCCCAAAAAAAGATAGCGCTTGATTGGCCTGCGGTCCAGAAAGGTTCCGTCACCATCGTGAACCGATTCGGCCTAGTTCCTGAAATCCTCCGGTCATGTGGGGTGGCCGTGGTGGGCGGCTCGTTCGTGGCGAATCCTGGTATTCATGATTTTTGGGAACCGCTGAGAGAGGGTGTCAAAACTTTTGTAGGTCCGTTTTCAAAAGGCGCGGAAGAGGCTGTTTCTGATTTAGTGTCCCGTGGCGTGGTGGCTCGGATTTCTTGTGCGGGGGATGTGGGCTCGGATTGGTGGAATGTGGCTCTTGACCCCGCAGTTGCTCAGGCCTGTCTTCAAGAGGAACGGGAAAAAATTCTAAATTCTTATGAACGGTTGCTGAAGTTCCTTTTGGCGACCGTATAAGGAACCTGCATCATGAAAAAAGTGATTCTCGCAACTCCCAGAGGCTTCTGCGCCGGCGTTGACCGCGCCATCCATGTGGTGGAAAAGGCTATTGAAAAATTTGGTACGCCTATCTATGTGCGTCACGAAATCGTGCACAACAAGTTCGTGGTGGATACCCTCAAGTCCAAGGGTGTTGTTTTTGTAGATGAGCTGGATGAAGTGCCGGCAGGTTCCGTGGTGATCTTTTCTGCCCATGGTGTTGCCGAAGAAATTTACGCCGATGCCGAAAAGCGTGAACTTCAGGTGCTGGATGCCACGTGCCCTCTGGTTCTCAAGGTCCACCTGAGTGCCAAGCGTCATTTCTCTGCAGGCCGTCATATTATCATGATCGGTCATGCGGGTCATGCCGAAGTGATCGGTACTTTGGGGCAGCTGCCGGAAGGTGCCATTACGCTGGTCCGTAACGAGGCTGACGTGGCGACGGTGGATGTTCCCGAAAATAAGGAATTGGCCTACATTACCCAGACGACCCTGTCTGTTGCCGAAACCCGCGAAATTATCAAGGCCCTCAAGACCCGTTTCCCGGAAATTATCGGCCCGGACGCTGGTGACCTCTGCTATGCGACCGGCAATCGTCAGGCCGCTGTGCTTGACCTGTGCCAGAAAGTAGATATGCTTTTGGTGGTTGGCGCCAAGAATTCCTCCAATTCTAGCCGTCTGATGGAACTGGGTTTGGAACAGGGAATCAAGAGCCATCTGATTGCCTCTGTAAACGACCTGGAGCTGGAATGGTTCGATGGCGTTGAATCCGTGGGTATTTCCAGCGGTGCCAGCGCTCCCGAAGTGCTGGTTCAGGAAGTGGTGGACTGGATTAAGGAAAAATTTAGTGGCGTCGAAATCGAGAATTTCGTGAAATTGGTGGAATCTACCAAATTCAACTTGCCTAAGGCGCTACAAGATTAACGAAGATGATAAAATTAACCTTGACGGAATCCCAATTATTTTCTACAATTGGCTTCTGTTATAAACAACGGAGTTTTTTATGAGCCGCATTTGTGAAGTTACCGGCAAAGCCGGTCTCGTGGGCAACATGGTTTCCCACTCTAACCGCAAGAAGTTGATGAAGCAGCTGCCGAACCTTCAGACCAAGCGTTTCTACATTGCTGAAGAAGACCGCTGGGTTTCTCTCCGCGTTTCCAACGCTGGTCTCCGCACTATCAATAAGCGCGGTATCCTGGCTGTTGCTCGCGAACTCGGCATCTAATTCTATTTCTTGTAGAGTTTAGACTTTTAAGTCCGCCTAATGGATGAATAATCTGTTAGGTGGTCTTTTCTGTATTTAGACGATTGTTAACAATCTGTTGATAGAATTGAATGTCGGACCTGGTGCCGGCGTTCATCCCTTATAGATCAAGGGCTCCGCAGGGTTGTTGTTTTCGAGCCTGCTTGTGGATATTGTGAAAAAGAAGCTGGATAGTTCGACTATCCAGCTTCTTTTTTAAAGTCAGCCTAGTTGCCCGTAAGGCGGACTGCTTTGCTAGTTCCCTACTTGTTCAGGAACTGGGGTACGCCCTTGTACTTTTCGATGTTCTTCAGGATGGTGGCCATTTCCCAGTCCTTTTCCTTGAAACGGCGGCGGAGCAGGGCCACGAAGACTTCCATGAGCATCAGGCAGTCGTAAACGGCGCGGTGCATCTTGTCGGATTCGATCTTCATGTTGATTTCGTCGCGGCGCTGGAAACCGGCGGCCAGAATGCCCAACTTGTGGGAGGGGCTTTCGGGGAGGATTGCCTTGGAGATGGCCAAGCTATCGACGATGGGGTTGCCCGGAATAATCTGGGGGTTCTTCTGGTAAGCCACGCGGAGGAAACTGGCGTCGAAGTTTGCGTTATGGGCGATAAGGATGGAAGACTGTCCGCAGAAGGCGGTGAACTTCTTGATGGCTTCGCCAACGGCCGGGGCGTCCTGGACGTCCTTGTCGTAAATGTGGTTCACGTTGGAGGCTTCGGCGGGAATCAGCATATTGGGCTTGACGAAAGTCTCGAATTCCTTTTCCAGCTTGGGGACGACGCGTCCCTTTTCTACCGTGACCGTGAACTTTACGGCACCGATTTCGATAATTTCATCTTTCTGGTTGTTAAGGCCAGTTGTTTCCAAGTCAAACGCAACAAATTTAGGCGGCATTAAAATCACTTTTTTACCTATTTTCCTTTAAAAATTACTTGGTCGGATTTTTTTCGGTACAAAGATACTTAATTTCGATGTCAATTGATGACAACGGCAGCGGGAGGATGAAATTATCCCATGTTTTTAACATAAAATGAGCCCCGTAATGGGGTTGAATATGCCAAAGAGGGGTGCCGCTAACCTTAGAGAGCCAGATGGAGCCGGACTTGACCTTGTGGGCGGGGCCTTTGGGGCCGTCCAATGCCATGCCGGTGAAGCCGCCCTGTTTCATGGAATCCAATAGGTGCCGCACGTTGGTGGCGCCTCGGGTGTCGGAGCCTCGGGTGACTTTGTAGCCGAGACGTCGTGCGGTTTCGGCGAAGAAAGCCCCGTCGTCGGATTGGGAGACCAAGACGTGAACGCCCCGATCCTTGAAAGCGGCGGTGCTGGCGAGCAAATCCTGGTGCCAGAGTCCCAGAACGCCAGGGCCGAAATCTGCTGGGGTTCGCAGACGGATGCGGAGGCTGCGGATCCACAGGGCGGCTAGCCATGACGCGGCGCGGACTTTCAGGGTGGCTTTGTTCATGGCGCAAAAAATAAAAAAATCAAAAAAATTAGAGAATACCCCTTGAAAGGTTTTGTTTTTTTATCTATATTGCGGTTCACTTTGGCGACGTACCCAAGTTGGTAAGGGGCGAGTCTGCAAAACTCTTATTCATCAGTTCGAGTCTGATCGTTGCCTCTAAAAGTAAAGAAAGATCTCTCGGAAGAGAGGTCTTTTTTTTATATAAAAACTATTGATATAAAAATATAGGGATGGACGTCAGGTGTGGAACCGCAGACTTTAAAAAGGAATGCATAAAAAAGACCGCGGCTCGTATGAGTGGCGGTCTTTGATTGTCTAGGCCTCAGGCAGGGGATTTTTGCGGGGTCGCCCTCTGGGGCGTTTGACCGGTTGACCCTCCGGTTGGGCGGCGGGTCCGTCTGTCTGAATTGCAGAAGCGGTTGTGCGCTTGGCGAAAAGGGCCTCGCGGATTTTCTTTGCCCGTTCTTCGGCTTTCTGGAGTGCCAGTTCAGCTGCGGAGACGATGACGGCCTTGGGCTTTTCTCCGACCTTTGCTCCGAAGGATGCCTTCAGCACGCGGCCGGAACTGGGAGTCTGGCCCAAGAAGGTTTTGGTCGTGGCGGATTTTTCGTTCCCGGAGGGGAAAGTTTTCTTGGCCGTCATAAGAAAGTTCGTTGTGCCGGGGTGTCGCTGTTCCGGTTCGATCTTTGTACAGCTGGGGCTTTTTTCGGTAAATGCGTTGCAGAAAATTTCGCTTTTTTGCGGAGGGAGCGTTTCGACCGAACTTCTAAAAAGGGCTGCTGCCTCTTCGTGGGATTTTCTCTCCTTGGCGGCGATTCGTTCTCGCTTGCCGGGGCGACGTTCCCCTTTTTTGCGTTTTCCGGAAACTTCGCGCAGTTCCTTTTCGGAACGCTTGATTATTTCTTCGTCGGAGAGTCCCCTGAGTTCCGGCGGAACTTCGATGATGGGGAGCATTTCTTCCTTGACGTCTGCTATTTCACTCATATACTTCTTAATGTTTTAATTTTACAATATGATGTTCTTTTTTTGGGCTGTCCAACCAAATCTAGTGTTGAAATGTTTTTTTTTGCCCCTGCGAACTTTATCTGTATTTTTGTAGGTGTTTTATGTACGTTTGCGGGTTCAAAAATAGGTCTTTGGAAACTTTTTGATTTGTCAAGAGTATTTTTAAACTTTTTTGATGTAAAAATTCTGTTAAAATTTAAAAAAAAATGAAAAAAGTGTTTGTCAAGGTCTAGAAATTTATTTTTTTTGGGACTATTTTTGGCCTACAATGCTTCGTTTTACACAAGATATCTTACTTGCTCTCCGCGCTATCTCTAATGAAGAAGAAGCGCATGAAATGTCTAAGAAGGCTCGCGAACAGTTCGACTTCCTCGGAATTCGTCTGGTTCCCCGCCGTGAAGTGACTTATCCCCTTTTTGACAAGAATCCGCCGAAGGATGGCGATGAACTTGTTGCTAGAGTCGAAGACATGTGGACGCAGCCTTATCGTGAAATTCAGTACGCCGCTTGCGACTACCTGTTCCGTCATCGCGGACTTCTGGGTGGCCAGCATTTGTCGTTCCTGAAGAAGCTGATCAAGACTCGTGCCTGGCGTGATACCGTGGACACCTTGGCCGCATGCGTGCTGGGTGACCTGGCTCTCCGTCTGCCGGCTCTCCGTACCAAAATCGCTTCCTGGATCCGTGATCCCAATGTGTGGGTTCGCCGTAGTGCAATCATTTTCCAGATTCAGTACAAAGACCGCACTGATTGGCCTTTGCTCCGTAAGTTCTGCCTGACCTGCGCTAAGGACGACGACTATTATATCCGTAATGGAATCGGTCGCGCATTGTCTGAATATGCCCGCATCAATCCTCAGGAAGTTCGTCGCTTTGTTCAGGACAATACTTTTGCTGAACAGACCACCCAGGAAATCTTGAGAATGATCTAATCCCTAATCGGGTTAGCAAAAACAAAAAGTTAGTTTGTTTAAATTAAAAGTCCTCGTTTCGCAGACGAGGGCTTCTTTTATTTTTTCTCGTATTCCTTTTCTAGAAATAGGCGCTGTTCCTTGTTGGCGGGTTGGGCGCTGCCTCTGCCCTGTGCGGATTCGCTAAAGGGGAAAACGAAACGTCCTCGCAAGACGCAACCCGGTGCCCCGGGATCGCATTCCTTGTTCCGCTTGACGCAAAATGTTCCTCTAAGATTTCGGCATTCATAACTCATACTGTAAATATAGTTATGAGATATGAGTTGTGAGATATGAATTATGAGTTGTAAAGTATGGAGGTGTCGTCGCGATTATTTAGCTCAAAGGGCAGTCCTCATGCCTCGAACCTCATACCTAATTATCCTTTTACCTTTAAACTTCTGCCTTTTGTTTTTAAATTTTAACTCATGAGATATGGTGACCTTTCTTATTTCCAGAGCGGCGTGGCCGTTCCCCTCTTCAGCCTTTATAGCAAGCAGAGCATCGGTATCGGCGAATACCTGGATCTGATTCCCTTTGCTCGCTGGGCTCAGGTCTGTGACTTCAACATTATTCAGCTTCTGCCGGTGAACGATACTGGTGCTGAATCCAGCCCCTATAGCGCCCGCAGTGCCTTTGCCCTGAACCCGGTGTTCATCAATGTGCAGGCCGTGGACGGATCCTCTGAATACGAAGAGGAAATTCATGAGGCCAAGGCCAAGTTCGATGCTGAAGGTAAGATTGACTACTACAAGATTTCTACCTGGAAGCGTTCCATCCTCAGAAAGATTTTTGACAATCGTTACGATTACCTGAAGAAGGACAAGGTTCTGACTCGCTGGATTGATTCCAACAGCTGGGCTAAGCCTTACTGCGTGTATGCTACCCTGAAGGCCCAGAATGGCGAATCCAGCTGGAAGGATTGGGCGGAATATCGCAATCCTACCGATAAGGATATTGAAAAGCTTTGGAAGAAGTTCATTAAGGACTGCCTGTTCCAGGCCTGGATGCAGTGTGTCGCCGAAATGCAGTTTAACGCTGCCGTTACCGAAGTTTCCAATATGGGTCTTCGCCTGAAGGGCGACATTCCTATCTTGATTAACGAAGACAGTGCAGACGTCTGGTCTGAACGCCGTTTCTTCTCACTGGATGATCGTGCCGGTGCTCCTCCTGACATGTTCAGCTACAGTGGCCAGAACTGGGGATTCCCCACTTACCGTTGGGACGTAATCGAACAGGATAACTTTGACTGGTGGCGTCGTCGTCTGGCCCAGGCTAGCAAGTTCTATCATGCCTACCGCATCGACCACGTTCTGGGCTTCTTCCGTATTTGGTCTATTCCCCAGTGCGAAGTGACTGGCATCATGGGTCGTTTCAACCCCTGTATCCCGCTGACCTTGAACGAACTTCAGAGTGCCGGTTTCTGCCAGGCTACGCTGGAATACCTGCGCCGTCCTAACTACTCCATTGACCAGCTTCGCGGTTTCCTGGGCGATGATACGGATCGCCTTGCTCCGGTCTGCTTCCAGCCGTTGGAAGGGGAATTCGACCGTCTGGTGCTGAAGCCGGAATTCTCTTCCGAAAAGGCAATCCTTTCTATGGGTGAACCTCAGGAAGTGAAGGACAAACTGTTGAAGGTTTACTGGAATAGAGTATTCATTCCCTCTGGCGACGAGAATACCTTCTACCCCTACTGGTACTGGTACAATCAGCCGGTTTTGTTTACCTTGCCCGAAAACGAACAGCAGAAGCTTCGCGAAATTCTTAAGCGCAACGAAGATTCCCAGAACGGCTTGTGGGAACAGAATGCTACCAAGCTGCTCTCTGTGCTTGCCAAGGAAACCGACATGCTGGTCTGCGCCGAAGACCTTGGTGCAGTCCCGTCTTGCGTGCCGACGGTTTTGAACAAGTTAAATATCCTTTCTCTGCGTATCGAACGCTGGGCCCGTAATTGGAATGTGCCTTATTCTCCCTACTACGATATGGATGAATATCCCCGCCTTTCCGTTTGCACCACCAGCTGCCACGATACCTCCAGCCTTCGCGGCCTGTGGAAGGAGCCGGATTTCGACCGCGGTCTTTACTGGTCTCATGCTCATTTGCCGGGCAGCGCGCCCCAGGAAATTACTCCTACGGTCGCACGTACCATTCTGACCCATGTGTTCAGCTCCAATAGCTTGTTCTGCATTCTCCCTGCTCAGGATTACTTCGCCCTTTCTGCAAGCCTTTCTCAGGTGGATCCTGAAAAGGAACGCGTCAATGTGCCGGGTACCGTGGGTGGTGCAAACTGGTGCTATCGTCTGCCTTGCTCTGTAGACGAATTGTTGGATTACGCATCCCTCAGTTCCGACATCCGCAAGCTGGTAGATGTACGTAAGCGCAGACCCTTGTGGAAGTTCTAATGAGACGCAAGGGGCTCTGCTACGTCCACAGAGTGGATAATTCTCACTAAGGACTAAAGTCCTAAGTGTTCATTAACCTTGGAACTCCACCGAAAAGTCTGAAAAATGGTTCTCAAAGCTGTGCTTTGGGGCCGTTTTTTTATTAGATATAATGAGGTATGAGGTATCAGGTATGAGGTCGGAGCCTGCGGCTCCTTTGAGGTTGATAATCGTGCCGGAGACGCCTAATTTATCAACTCATAATTGTTCACTCTTCACTATTCACTGTTCACTCTTCACTGCTATGAAAGATTTTGCTCCCGCTTGGGTGAAAGATTCGATATTTTACCAGATTTTCCCGGATCGATTCTGTCGTTCCGAACGCTACAAGGCTGCCGGCAAGTTCGTAGATTGGAACGCCAGGCCTACCCGCGAAAATATGTTCGGTGGCAATCTGGCCGGTATTGAAGACCGCCTGAAGTATATCGCCGACATGGGCTTCAATGCGATTTACCTTTGTCCCATATTCAAGAGCAATTCGAATCATCGTTACCATACGGTGGATTATTTTGAAATTGATCCGGTGCTCGGGACTCTTAAGGATTTCGACCGTCTTGTCGCCAAGGCCCACAAGCTAGGACTTCGTGTAATTCTGGATGGCGTGTTCAATCACTGTTCCCGCGGTTTTTTCCAGTTTAACAGTCTGCTGGAATTGGGGCGCAATTCCCCTTATGTGGACTGGTTCCATATAAAGAAATGGCCCCTGAAGGCTTACTCAAAAAAAGCCAATTACGAATGCTGGTGGAATTTTCCGGCCCTGCCGAAGTTCAATACCGACAATCCCGAGGTCCGCGAATACCTGATGAGCGTAGGCGAGTTCTGGATGAAACGAGGAATCGACGGGTGGCGCCTGGATGTGCCTAACGAAATCAATGACGACAGTTTCTGGCAGGAATTCCGTCGCCGCATCAAGGCAATCAATCCCGAGGCCTATATCGTAGGCGAAATCTGGGATGAGCCTTCCCGCTGGCTGATGGGCGACCAGTTTGACGGCGTCATGAACTATA
The DNA here is from genome assembly GCF_900142465.1 of Fibrobacter sp. UWH6. Lineage (NCBI taxonomy): Bacteria > Pseudomonadati > Fibrobacterota > Fibrobacteria > Fibrobacterales > Fibrobacteraceae > Fibrobacter > Fibrobacter sp. UWH6. The sequence continues at coordinate 26,110 of NZ_FRAX01000010.1, read as the reverse complement.
TGTTCCGTAAGGCGGTGCTGGCTTACCTCTTTGACGAAAATCCCATCAGTACCGAGGAGTTCTGCCGACGTCTGGAAGAGGCCTTCCCCAAAACCCGATGGTACGGGAGCGATGAGGGGGAGACTCCTGCCGGCGACATTCCCATGAACTTGCTGGGGAGTCACGATACGATCCGTTTGCAGTCCCTGCCTTGTTCCGACGGGGCACGGGTGCGCTTGGCCCTGACCCTGCTATTCTTTATGCCGGGAGCCCCCTGTATATATTATGGTGAGGAATTGGGTCTTAAGGGCGGTAAGGACCCCGACAATAGGCGGACCATCCCCTGGGATTCCCTTGAAAGTTTGCGGAAACATCCTGCTTACCCATATATAAAAGAGCTGATCGAACTCCGAAAATCGAACGTTGCCCTCAGAAAAGGCGATTTTTCTATAAAAATAGGGGAAAATGCATTCGAGATCCGCAGATTTTATGAAGAAAATGGGAAAAAGAACGTTTTGGAGCTGAAAGTCTACGGAGCCCAGGACGGTTCTTCCCCGAGTTTTGCTATCTTTGCGCCCAACTAAGCGTTTAGTACCTTATTAAGGGATTACAAATGAACAAGAACAAATTCGGCATGCGAGAATTCATCATTCTCCTCGTCATTATTCTTTCGGCCTACACTGTATGGCCTTCTATTCAGGTTCACTCCAAGTCGGGTGATGAGAAAAAGACCTTCCTTAAGGAAAATCCGAAGCTGGGTGCAAAGTCCATCAACTTCGGTTTGGACCTCGCTGGTGGTACCGCCATTACTCTCGAAATCGAGAAGTCCGGTATCAAGAACGAAGATATCAAGGACGTTCAGGAACAGTCCCTGGAAATCATTCGTAACCGCGTTGACCAGTACGGTCTTTCTGAACCTCAGATTTCTCCCAGCGGCGACGACCGTATCGTGGTTGAACTGGCAGGTGTGGATGACTCCACCGCTAAGGCTCTCGTGGGTTCCACCGCAAAGCTGGAATTCAAGATTCTGGCCGAAGCTGAAAAGTTCCAGCAGGTCGTTCTGCTCATCGACCAGTACCTGACCCGTCAGACTACTGACATCGCTGCAGACTCTGCCGCAACCGTCGACACTACCGCCGCCGCAGCCAAGGATTCCGCTAAGGACACCACCAAGGCTCTCTCCGATGACGAACTTCTCGGTAACACTCAGGTTGCTGAAGCCGCTCCCGCAGCAGAAACTGCAGAAACTGCCAAGGCTGAACCGGCAAGCGAAGTCGGCACTGCTCTTTCCGCTTACTACATGAACTTCGGCAACGGTGGTTTCATCGCCGAAGAAAGTGTTGAAAAGGTCAAGAAGCTTCTCGCTACTGAAGGCGTTCAGAAGCTGATTCCCCGTGACGTGAACTTTGCCTTCGGTAGCGGTCTGGAACCTGTCCAGCGCGGCTCCCAGATCAAGGCCAAGCGTCTTTACCTCCTGAAGCGTCGCGCCGAAATGTCCGGTGACGATGTTGTTGACGCTCAGCCGCACCGCGTTAGCGATGGTGTCAGCGCCGGCGAAGTTGCCGTTAGCCTCAAGTTCGGTGGCATCGGCCCCAAGAAGTTCTCCGCTGTAACTGCTGCAAACATCGGCAAGCAGATGGCTATCGTTCTCGACAACCAGGTGATTTCCGCTCCGGTGATCCGCGACCGTATCCCCAATGGCGAAGCTCAGATTACTGGCCTCGACGACATGGCTGAAGCAAACCGTCTGTCTGTCGTGCTCCGTGCCGGTGCTCTCAAGGCTCCCATGAACATCATCGAATCTCGTAGCGTCGGTGCTACCCTCGGTGAAGAAAACATCGTTCAGGGCTTCGGTTCTGGCGCTGTCGGCCTTATCCTCTGCCTCGTGTTCATGATCGGCTACTACCGCCTCGGTGGTTTCATCGCAAGCCTGGGTATGATCATCAATACTTTGGTTACCGCAGCCGTTATGTCTGTGTTTAACGCTACCCTGACTCTCCCGGGCATCGCTGGCTTCATCCTGGTGCTTGGTATGTCTCTCGACGCAAACGTCATTATTTACGAACGTATCCGCGAAGAAATCAAGGGCGGCCTCACTGCCCGCGCCGCTGTCGCCAAGGGTTACGAACGTGCATTCAGCGCCATTTTCGACTCCAACCTGACCACCGTGCTTACCGCCTTGATCCTTTACAAGATCGGTACCGGTTCCGTGAAGGGTTTCGGTCTTACCTTGATGATCGGTATTATTACTTCTCTCTTCTGCGCTCTTACTGTTACCCGCGCCGTGTTCGACTGGAAGCTTGCTAAGCAGGACGCAACCACCCTCTCTATCGGTGGCGGCTTCAAGTTCCTCAACAACGCTAACCTGCCTGTTGTTCCCAACCGCGGTAAGTTCAAGCTGGTCTCCATCATCATGATCGTGGTCAGTATCGCCTCTATCGCTGTTAAGGGCTTCGACTTCAGCATCGACTTCACTGGTGGTCAGGTTTATACCGTCCAGTATCAGGATGCCGATAAGCATGAAGGCGACCTGAACAAGGCTCTCGCCGATGCTGGTATCAAGGGTGCAAAGGTTCGCTCTCTGGGTGGTACCTCCGCTAACTCCTACCAGATCAGCATGCGCGCTTCTGAAGACGCTCAGTTTGAAGTCAAGATGGCTCAGGCCTTCGAAGCTGCAAACCAGAAGGTTGAAATTGTGGCTAAGGACAACGTTGGTCCTACCATCGGTAAGGAACTTCGTAACGACGCTATCATGGCCATCATCCTCGCATGGATCGCCATCGGTCTCTATGTGTGGTTCCGCTTCGGTAAGCTGGGTCTTGGCTTCGGTATCGGTGCTGTGGTCGGCCTCGTCCACGACTCCCTCATTACCTTGGGCTTCATCTCCCTCTTCGGCCTTTCCTTCGACGGTGCTCTCATCGCATCTCTCCTCACCATGATCGGTTACTCCGTTAACGATACCATCGTGGTGTTCGACCGTGTTCGTGAAAACGCCGCCATCCATGGCCTCACTGGCTTCGACAAGACTCTCAACAGCTCTATCAACCAGTGCTTCAGCCGTACCGTGATTACCTCTCTCACCACCCTCTTCGTCTGCTTGGTTCTCGCTATCATGGGCGGTTCCTCCATCCGCGACTTCGGTATGGTGATGGTCTTCGGTATCTTCATCGGTACCTACTCCTCTGTCTGCATTTGCTCTCCCTTCGTGCTCTGGTACTCCAAGCGCTTCAAGACCGGTGTGTAATAGCAGCTTAGGCTTTGTAAAGGCCTGGTAAAAAAATCAGATTTTTTAGGCTCGGACTTGCTCCGGGCCTTTTTGCTTTTACATATTTTTCTATTTTTGGGTCCGTTCGATCAAGGGGGCGCTATGCTCAAGAAGTACTATAAAATCGAATCAGGGCGCCTCGCTAGTGCCCCGAACGAAGAAGTGGCAGACATCGTCATGATGGGTTCTCTTAGCCAGGAACAGCGAAGCGTGCTGGTTAAGGAATACGAAATCACGGAACATACCATTGCGTCTGCATTCGACTCCGACGAACTTTCCCGTATAGAATACGATGATGACTTTACCACCATCGTGTTTAAGAAGCCCAAGAACTATTCTGCGGCCGATAATTTCCAGTTCCGCGTAGAATCTTTCGGTATCTTCATTTTCAAGGACTGGGTGTTGCTCCTGACGGACTCCGACATTCCCATTACCGACGAAAAGCGTTTTTCCAAGATCGACAGCCTGAACACTTTCGTGCTTAAGGTTCTTAGCTATGCGATTTACCACTTCAACGAACACTTGAAGATCATCAATCGCATCAACGACGAACTGGAACAGAAGCTCCGTACCGCCATGGAAAACAAGTACCTGCTTTCCATGTTCAGCCTGAACAAGGGCTTGATCTACTACGTCAGCGCCCTGAACAGTAACGATACCCTGCTCCGCAAGCTCCAGATGGGCCGCAGCCTCAACTGGACCGAAGCCGAACGTGAATTGCTGGAAGACATCCAGATTGAAAACGGCCAGAGCCTGCAGCAGGCAAACATCTACGCCAACATTTTGACGTCCATGATGGATGCCCGCGCTAGCGTCATCAGCAACAACGTGAACACGCTGATGAAGAACCTGACCATCGTGACCATTTCTATTTCCCTCCCGACGTTCTTCGCCAGCTTGTTCGGCATGAACGTGCGCCTGCCCTTCGGCATGAACGGCGATGCCACCGGAGGTAGCGACCTGGCATTCTGGATTATCATTGCCATGTGCTTCCTGTCTGTGCTTGTGTTCATGGCCATCTGGACAAGAAAAAAATAGGGAACCGCATAATCCCAAGCGCTAGCTGGGAAATAAAAAAACGTCCGCTACAACGGTCGTTTTTTTTGTTTGATAGAGAATTGCCTTGCCGCAGAGTCAGTTTCCGCGATCGCTCATGGAGGCGAACATGGCAACGATTTCGTCGGTGAAATTGCTTGCCGGAAGCTGGTTTGCAATTTCAAGAGCCTTTTCCAGGTGGTCCTGAGCGCAGACCTTGGCCTTCTTGAATGCTTCCTTTTCGTTCAGCTTGGCGATAATCTTTTCGGGAACGCCAGCCTCGGAAGCCTTGGCGATGAGACTTTCCATCTCGTTGCGGTCGGCTGCGGAGCATCCGTCAAAGTAGTACAGCAGGGGCAGGGTAATCAGGCCGTTGCCAAGGTCGGTGAACTTGGCCTTGTCCAGGTTCTGGCTGCCAAAGCCGTAGTCCAGCAAGTCATCCACGATCTGGAAGGCGATGCCGAAATGGCTACCCATCTGGGCGCACTTGTCTGCGTTTTCTGCATCGAAGCCGGCCAGGATGCCGCCAATACGGGCTGCTGCGTCAATCAGGGCAGCGGTCTTGCCATCGATGATTTCGTCATACTTTTCAAAGGACAGGTGGGTATTGCCGGAATAGTCCAGCTCGAGAATTTCACCTGCAATCAGCTTGTCGGCTGCGTTAGAAAGAATCACGGGCACGTCTCGGGATTCTTCGTTGATGACGCAACGCATGGCCTGGGAAAGAACGTAGTCGCCAATGAGAACGGCAACCTGAGTTCCCCATTCCTTGTGGGCTGTCTTCTGACCGCGGCGGATGTCTGTTCCGTCGATAATATCGTCGTGGACCAGGCTTGCCAGGTGCAGCAATTCAATGCCTGCGCAAGCGTGTGCAACGCGGTCGGCGTTGGGCTTTACGCTGCCGCTCTGGGCAATCAGGCAAAGCAGGGTAGAACGAATGCGTTTGCCCTTGCGCTGGAACAGAGATACCAAACGTTCAGAAATGCCTGCGGGGGCTTTCCTTGCCACGTCCATGATGACCTCTTCCGTCAGCTGGAGCTGGTCCTTTACGAGGTCACGGGCTTGGTTTAGAACGGTCTGAAAATCAGCTTTACTTTGAAGGGAATCCTTGGAATTCATGATTAAACATCCAGTTCGTCAAGAACCTTGTAGGCATTATTTTCAATAAACTTACGGCGGGGTTCCACGTCTTCGCCCATGAGCATGCTAAAGATCTGGTCGGCCACAACGGCGTCTTCCACATAGCACTGCTTCAGCAGGCGCTTTTCGGGATCCATGGTGGTTTCGAAAAGCTGTTCAGCAGACATTTCGCCAAGACCTTTGAATCGGGTGATGGTGACATTCTTCTTGTCTTCCAGCTTGGCCATGGCTTCTTCCTTGGCGTTTTCGTCGAACAGGTACTGCTCCTTGAGGCCCACCTTCAGCTTGTACAGAGGAGGCATGGCCAGGAACACGTGGCCGTTGTCGATAAGGGGACGCATATAGCGGAAGAAGAAAGTCAGCAGCAAAGTCTGAATATGGGAGCCGTCCACATCAGCATCGGTCATGATCACGATCTTGTGGTAGCGGAGCTTTTCCAGCTTGCATTCAGAACCGAGGCCGCAACCGATGGCGTTCACCAGGTTCTGGATTTCTTCGGTGTCCAGCACGCGGTGGAGGCTTGCCTTTTCTACGTTCAGGATCTTACCGCGGAGGGGGAGGATGGCCTGGAATTCGCGCTTGCGGCCCTGCTTTGCAGAACCACCTGCAGAGTCTCCTTCCACAATGAACATTTCGCATTCCTTGGGATCGCGGCTACTGCAGTCGGCCAGCTTACCCGGAAGTCCGCCACTTTCAAGAACGTTCTTGCGGCGGGCCAGGTTACGAGCCTTATGGGCGGCTTCGCGTGCCTGGGCTGCGTTGTAGACCTTGTCCAGAATGACTCTCACGGCAGCCGGATTTTCCTGGAAGTATTCTTCCAGCTTGGCACCGAATGCACTTGCCACATAGCTGGTGATTTCGGAGTTGCCCAGCTTACGCTTGGTCTGGCCTTCGAACTGAGGCTGAGAAACCTTGATGGCGATAACGGCGGTAAGACCTTCGCGGATATCGTCAGAGGTAATCTGGATGTCCTTCTTGCCCTTGGGCATTTCGGCGGCAAACTTGTTGATGACGCGGGTCAGTGCGGTCTTGAAACCGGTAACGTGGGTACCGCCATCGTAGGTGTTCACGTTGTTCACGAAGCTAAAGAAGTTTTCCTGATAGCCGTCGTTGTACCACATGGCCACTTCCAGAGGATACTGGCCATCGGGGAGCACCAGGTGAATCGGGGCCTGGAACAGCGGAGTGCGGTGTTCATCCACATAGCGCACGAATTCAGAAACGCCACCCGGATAGCAGAAGGTTTCACTCACCTTTTCTTCGGTACGTTCGTCGGTCAAGGTCAGGCGCAGGCCGCTCATCAAGAATGCCAGTTCGCGGAAGCGGGTAGCCAGGGTGTCGTAAACGTAAACGGTTTCGCTGAAAATGGTATCGTCCGGATAGAACTCGATGGTGGTTCCGGTTTCGTTTTCGGCGCAGGTTCCGATTTCCTGCTGGGGTCCGCAAGGAATACCCTTGCTAAAGGTCTGGGTCACTACCTTGCCCTTACGGCGAACGGTAGCCACAAGCTTGGTAGAAAGGGCGTTAACGCAGCTGACACCCACGCCATGGAGACCTGCAGAAACCTTATAGGAATTGCTGTCGAACTTACCACCGGCATGGAGCTTGGTCATCACCACTTCCAGTGTACCCACCTTTTCCTTGGGGTGGATGTCGGTGGGAATGCCACGGCCGTTGTCGGTCACGCGGATTCCGTTACCCGGAAGGATTGCAATTTCGATATGGTTACAGAATCCGGCCAGGGATTCGTCCACGGAGTTGTCCACCACTTCCCACACCAGGTGATGCAAACCGCGAATATCGGTAGAACCGATGTACATTGCCGGGCGCACGCGCACCGCTTCGAGACCTTCCAACACGGTAATGTTGGAGCCGCTATAATCTTCTTCGGCCTTCTTCAGGTCTTCGGTAGAAACGTTCTGATTGACTGTTTCAATGGAATCGACCTTAACGTCGTTCTCTGTATTTTCCAAATTTTCTGCCATCTTTTTCTCGTTTGCAGATGGCATTTCAGCCACCTGGCTAAATCAGTCGGACATCCCGCACTGCAGGCTTGCCCAACAGTAAATTACACTTGTCAATAATAGCTTTTTTTTGCAGGAACAGCTCGTGTTTCCAGGCTGAGTTGGCGCATTTTAGCACCAAAATTCCCTTGTTAAAACGGTCAATTTTTACGTGGGGTAAAAGCAATGTTCCGACCACTTTCTCGAACCCTTCCGACAGTGTCTTGAAGGTCATATCTTCGGTGATATTGCTCTTGTCCAGAACCATTTTCAGAAGAACGCTAATGTCTGCAGGACCATTCTTGCAGACTCCATTCTTCCGTCGTCTTTGTTCAAATGCGGCCATTGATTTTTACAGGAGCAACAGCTGTGAAAGCACGTAACCACCAATAAGAATACTGGTCATGCCTGCCACCACGGTGGCCTTTGTTGCCTTGCCTACGCCTTCGGCGCCGCTATGGGTGGTAAAGCCGAAATAGCATGCGTAACTGGATATAAAGAATCCGTAGAGAGTGGCCTTGATCAAGCCCACGATCAGGTCCCAATCCTGGTAGAACATTCTAACACCGTAGAAGAATACGGAAAAAGAAACTTCCTTGTACAGGTGAGCGACTTCGTATCCGCCGATAATGCCGATAAAAATACTCAACACCGTCAGGGTGGGTAACATGATGACTGTTGCAATCAGGCGGGGGGCCAGCAAGAACTTATAGGGACTGAGACCTAATACTTTGTATGCATCAAGCTGTTCCGTGACCGCCATAGTGCCAAGCTCAGAACACATGGAGGCTCCGATTCGGCCTGCCAGCACCATGGCTGTAAGAATGGGACACAACTCGACCATCACGGATTTTCCCACGGCCATGCCCACAAACATCAGGGGTATCATATCGGCGAACTGGTAAGCCAGCTGCCAAGACATGATGGCTCCTGTCGCAAGGGAGGCTGCCACCACCACAGGGATACTGGTGACACCCACATGCTGCATCTGTTCTACGGTTGTGTGCAAGTTGCTGAAGGCTCCAGGCACACTCTTAAACATCTGCCACACGAAGTGCAGATAACCGACGGCGGTGTACAGAAATTTCCGGATGAATTTGCCCAGACTTTCTGCGGCTCTGTCCATTGTCTTTATCAAGGTCAGTCCTTATTTCTTCTTGGAGTCCTTGGCCTTTTCGGCGGTGGGCTTCTTGGCGGGCTGTTTTTTTGCCGGAGCGATAGCCTTGTTGTAAAGGCTCATGTCGCTCAGATACTTGATGGCTTCGTTCAGCTGCTTGTCGCGCTTCAGGGAGAATGCGGTACTTACAGAATCGTTAATGAAGGAAGTCAGAAGTTCACGCTTGATGCCGTCCTTGATATAATCCTTGTTTTCGTCGAACTGGGCATTCCTGTTGTTTTCCAGGGCTGTGCGCATTTCTGCCAGACGGGCTGCCAAGACGGAATCGGTTACGGTCTTGGAGGAATCGCCCATGTAGTTCTGTTCACGGATAATGCTCTTTTCCAACTGGTCGACGCCAACAAGTGCGTTAGACTTGATTTTCGTGAAGTTGGTATCCTTCATGCAGTAGTCCTTGAACTGCAGGTACAGGCTGTCGGGTACTTCCCATTCTGCACTGATCTTTGCGCCAGACTTTTCCAGGTCCGGGCGAGCCTTTACAGCAAACTTGAAGTACATAGACATTCTTTCCTGAACCTGAACAACCCAGGGCATGGGGTCCAGTTCAACTTCAACGTCAGGAGTGATGCCGCCGCTGCCGAACATCATACGGCCGTTGTTGGTGTAGAAGGTATCCTGGGCTACGGTATCCTTTTTCAGGGAATCAACCTTTGCCTCGTCGCCGGATTCTTCGGCGTCGTATTCGGCTTCCTGCAACTTCAGACCCTTGATCCCGTTTTCGGGCTTGTTGATGCAACGTCCGAAAGGCAGGTAGTAGAATGCGGTGGTCAGCTTCAGGGCGTTGCCCTGGTTATCCAGCGGGAAGATGGTCTGTACGGAACCCTTACCGAAGGAGGTCTTACCGATAATGAGAGCGCGGTCCCAGTCCTGCAGTGCGCCAGAAACAATTTCTGCTGCGCTGGCGGAACCCTGGTTTACCAGGACCACCATGGGAATGTCCTGCTTTATGATACCGTCTTTGCGGGCACGGCTTTCGGTACGCTGGGTACGGCCGCGGGTACTTACGATGACATTGCCCTGCTTTAGGAACAGTTCGCTAATTTCGATAGCCTGGTTCAAAAGTCCACCGGGGTTGTAGCGCATGTCGAGAATCACCTTCTTCATGCCCTGTTTCTGCAGGCTGCGGAGGGCGTTTTCCACGTCGCTGGTGGTCTTGTCGCTAAAGGTTGCCAACTTGATATAGCCGATATCCTTGGTCACCATGCCGTAATGGGGCACTGCATGCACAATGATTTCTGCACGGGTAATGGTGAAATCCATCAGGTCGGGAACGCCTTCACGTTCAATAGAGACGGTCACATCGGTACCGATCTTGCCGCGGAGCTTGCTGACGGCGTCATCCAGGGTCAGACCCTTGGTGTCCTTGCCGTCAATTTTGCGGATGCGGTCGCCTGCGCGGATGCCCAGACGGAATGCCGGGGTGCCAGACAGCGGAGAAATCACGGTCAGAATGTTGTCGCGGAGGCTGATAGTAATACCTACGCCGCCGAACTTGCCTTCCATGGATACCTTGAGGCTTTCGTAGTCCTTGGGGCTGAATACCGTAGTATGGGGGTCCAGGATGTTGCGGATGCCACCCAGGGCGGCGTCCGTCAGTTCCGTGGGGTTCACGTCTTCGACATACTTGCGGTTGACTTCAGAAAGAACCTTGTTCAGTCGGGAAACTTCGTCATAGAAATCACCCGGGGGTGTCTGCTTGTCACCTGCTGCGTTGGCAAGAGCAAGTGCAGAAAGGGAAGCTACGAAAAAATTGCGAAAGTTCGGCATATAGAATTTCATACCGAAAAAATACAATTTCATAGGAAAGTCGTTGTATGAAAAACGGAAAAACCGGCCCCGTAAGGCCGGTTTTTAATTTAAGGAGAGAGAGATGAAAAAACTTCAGTAAGAAAAGTGGCGTTTCACTAGGCTGCGCCGTGAAGGTCGTGAGTCCTGTAATCTCCGCGGAGCTTGTCCAGGGCGGCCTTCTTGATCTGGCGAACTCTTTCTTTAGAAAGACCAACCATGGGACCGATATCCTTGAGGGTGTATTCGATGTCCCGATCGAAGCCGAAGCAGAGCTTGATCACTCGCATTTCTTCTTCGGAAAGGTTGTCCTTCATGGCCTTGTCCATATGCTTCTTGACAAAGCTATATGCGGCCAGGTTGTCAGCCTTGTTTTCTGAATCAGACAAGGTGTCGCCTAAGGTGAGTTCCTGATTGGTGCTCAAGGGGGCGTCGAGAGAGGAGGAACGCTGAGCCATCATCAAGATCTTTTCAATAGAGTCTGCCTTGTACTTGGAAACACCTTCAAGACTCTTGGGGTCAATGGATAGTGTTCCACCGATATTCTGACGGAGGGTGCCTCCGTGCTTTGAAAACTTACGAATTACCAGTTCCTTTTCAGCGCTGATGCGAACGATGCGGCCGTTTTCTGCGATGTGGCGTACAATGTTCTGACGAACCCACCATACGGCATAACTGATAAACTTAAGATTGGTGCTAAGGTCAAAACGCTTGGCGGCGTGCATCAAACCCATATTACCTTCGTTAATCAGTTCGATTACGTCAACGCCCTGACCCTTATACAGATTGGCGATGTTTACAACGAATCGGAGATTGGAATTGACCAGCATTTCCATTGCAGAACGGCTACCCTGCTGCTGGATCTTACGGAGTAAAATGTATTCCTGTTCCTTGGTAAGCAGCGGATATTTGGAAATCTCGTCGAGATAACGGAAGTATGCGTCCTTCTCGCTTCTTGTACGTGTATTTGTATTCATATCAGCCTCTTGTTTGTTGTATTGTTTCTTACGTTTACAAAGATACCTCTATGTTCTAGTTGAAGTGTCATAGATTGGTGTAGGGTTTGCAAAAGTTTTTCACAGATTTTGTCATTTTTTCCGTAGTTTTGTCATACTTTTGTCATGAAGTGCCCAAATTACGCTTAAAATGACCTATTTTTGTTGTTCTAAAGAGGACAAAATGTCAATTGAAAGCACAAAAAAACGTTTAAAAGACTTCTGGCAGGTTATTCACGAGCGTCTTTCCTCCTTACAGGAAGATCAGTTTGACCGCGGCGAACGGGAATTGATTGCCATATTGGGAGATGATGAATCGAAAAGCTTTTTTCCTGTGCCGGCAACGCTGTTGATGGTTCTTGTTTGGAGCTTTATTCTTTTTTTCCCTTTGATTATCCTGTTGGATCCTAGCGGATCTGTTGGGGATGACGTTACCATGGGTGCGTTGGGCCGTTATTATCTGCCCTTGTTGTCTACGATGCTGATCTTTTTCCTGAATCAGAGAATCCTTGTTCCCAAATTCTTTTTCAAGAAAAAATATGTTCGCTATTTTGTCTGTGATTCAATTCTGTTTGTCATTGTGCTGTTTTGTCGTGAACTATATTCGTTCCTGACAATGTCGGAATCTAGTGGTGGCGTTGCTGAATTTTTCGGGTCTTATTGTTTCAGAACGGTTAGAGATCATTTTTCTGTCTGGACTCTTGTTTCGTTCATGATTATCTTAAGCACCATTAGCTTCCTGTGTATCATTATCTCTGTATTTAGTCGTCAGCTTATACGAGCCTTTATTATTCGCGAAAAGAAGAAAGTGGCGCTGGAGTATGAACTTGATTTTTTGAAGAGCCAACTGAGTCCCCATTTTCTGTTTAACACGCTGAACAATATTACTAGCCTAATCAGGATTGAACCGAAATTGGCAGAAAGCAGCATGGAAAAGCTGAGTAAACTTTTACGCGTAATGCTTTATCAGACGTCTGACAAGTTTATCGATATCAAGGATGATGTTGATTTGCTACAGAAGTACGGAGAACTTGAAAAACTTCGTCTTCCTAAAAGTTTTGAGTATGTCTTTGAGACGGATCTGGAGAACCCTCATTGTCAGATTCCTCCTCTTTTGATGATGCCTCTTGTTGAAAATGCAATGAAGCATTGTGTAAACCCTGATGGGAAAAGCTTTGCTCATATTCGCATCAGTCAGAAAGATGGCAAGATTCATTTCAAATCGGTAAACAGCAACTTCCCCCGTAAGCCGAAACCTGGTGCAAGTGGACTCGGTCTGGCAACGTTTGAAAAACGCCTTGAGCTGTTGTTCTCTGGTAAATACTCCTACGGAACTTGGATCGAAGGGAATACTTACGTTTGCGATTTAACTCTGACGGTAAAATAAAAGCCTCGCCCGGGGGCGAGACTTAAAACTTATTTCAGTGCTTCCAACGTTTTACGGGCCTGCTTTGCCAGGATATCGTTTTCATTCATTTCAATGACTTTCTGAAGGTAGCCGATGCCTTCCTGAACTTCAATTTTATTGGTGACGCAGGTCTCGCCCAGAGTGAACAGCGAACGTCTTGCAAAATTCGGATCCTTTTCCTTGCTGAGACATTTTTTCAGAAGGAGGATGGCGGCGTCCGGTGCATTTTTAGCCTTGGCGATTTCGCCCCATTCCATCCATTGGTTGCTTGAAAAATCAAGGTATTGGTCGGGGGCGGTCATTCGGATGACGGTCTGTTTTACGAGGGCTGCATCCACGGGGTGTTCCTGAAGAAGTTGTGTCAATGCAAGACGTAGCTGCTGATGGGCTTGTTCCGGTCTGCAGTTCTTGGCGCTTGTAAATCCATCTTCGATAAGGGTTCTAGTCTTGGCCTTTCTTTCGGCCATCGGATTCTGGGAGGCTTTTTCCAGAAGGCGTTCCCTTAAAAGGTCTGCGTTGATTTCGGCTTGGCTCCTAAGGCGAGTTTCGATTCGGACGCCAGCGAAGGCGCCGATTCCAAAACATACGGGAGAAAGGGCGGCCACCGCACCAAAGATCCCCGGATTGAGGAACCAGTTGATGGCCATGTCCAGTATTACGCCCGAGAAACAGATGTTCCTTGTTAGAGGGGTGACCTGGTTCTTGCGGTTTCCGAAGGCGGTCGCTCCCAATAGGAATGCCACGGTGAGACTCATGCCCATGTAGCGTTCTGTGGAGTAGTGGTCGAAGAAACTCGTGGTTGTCAGTACACTTACCAATATGGGGCCGGTGAGTGTCACTGCCGCTGTCGTCAGACAGATGATCCATAGGCTCCAACGTCTAGCCAGTCGCACGATAGCGAACATGAACAGCCCGGCAAACGAAAGGAAACTGCATACTCCAGGAATCAAAATCCAGCTGGTAAGAACTCTTTCGTATTGTTCGTATTTCGGGGCGAAGGCGAGACTGTAACGAAGGTATCTATCGGTAAAGCTGTTAATCCATTCCTCTAGACTTGCTCGATAGTCGCTTTCGTTAGGATAGTGACCGTGGTCCTGGATGTAGGCTTCGCGGCCTCCGTTGTTTTCCCACCATTCGCGATATTCCTTCTTCATTCCAGCAACGCGTTCTTCTACAATGTAGGACGGGTTCTGCTGAAGGTATTTTTCGCGATAGCGCTGGAATTCTTCGGCTTTTAATTCTTTTGTGGGTTCGAGGCCCACGGATCTAAATTCACGGGCGCCTGCGTTATGCCACCAGGTATCAAAGGTCTTGACGATATTGCCTTCCCTTTGGTGCTGCTTGATGTATGGGTATGCACCGGTGATTCCATTGAATACACCTAGCGAAACAACCAGGATGAGCGCTACATAGTGTAACGGTTTCATCTGCTGTAAAATATCCTTGGCAAATTTCAAAAATATCCTTAGCCGTCGCTTGATTTGGGCTAGGGGTGTTTTGTTTTGCAGAAATACAGATCTTTCACGATTTGGGAAACTTGCCATATAAGCAAAATATAATCTAACGATTGTATTCGCGCAATTGATTCCACAAAAAGTCTGTGTTTACGTCTCGGTATCCCTGAGCATTTACCCTTTCACGGAGTTTATGCGCAATATCGAACAGGTTCGGACAATTCTGCATGCGTTCAAAGCTGTCGAATATGGTGAGGTTTTCGATCCATTGAGACAGTTCTGGGAATCGTGGGTCGTTAAAACTGTTTTCGCGGCCTGTTTTCAGGTGCTCCAGGTAACGGTCTGTGACTCGGTACCCATCTTCCACGAAGATGTCCATGGACTTGGGGAAGAGTTTGCGGCCCGTCAGGTATTCGTGGACAATGATGCCGAAGCTGAAATAGTCTACGGATGCCGAAAGATTTTCTCCCATGATTGCCTGTTCCGGTGCGCTGTAACAGGGGGTCATCTGTCCACCATATTCGGTGACGGTTTCCCGCATTTTGGCCTGGGCGTAACCGAAGTCGCATACAAGAATCTTGTGGTTGTTCTTGTGTTGCGGGTTTTGGCACAGGAGAAGGTTCTTGGGCTTGAGATCCTTATGGACCACTTGATAGTAGTGGAGCTGGCTGATGGTGTTGGCCAGGTAGGCTAACTGGGATACCCGGTGGAGAACTTCATCATCGGTAAGGTCTGTGCGGAACGTGCGGTCCAGGGAGCACCCCTTGATGAATTCCATCTTGAGATAGGGATGGCGGCCAGCGATGCCACCGCCCATGCTCTGAACGACGCCTTCGATATTGGTGGCGTGGATCAAGTTGTTAATTCTGATTTCGTCCTGGAATGCGCTCAGCAGCATGTTGAGGCGGTGCAGGCGGTTCTTTCCGGGAGGAGCCCAGAATTTGCAAATCTTGACAACGATTTCCTTTTCGGCGTAGTGGGTGGAATCTCCCGGGTGTTCTATCCAGAAGTTCGCCCTGTACAGGTTGTTGGTACCTTCTAGAGTCAGAGGTTCAATGAGCTTGATCCTCTGGGCGGCACCGTTGTGCAGAAATTCAGGATTCTGGTCAAACCACCGCTGGTATTCGTCCATGGTATAATTTGGACGCAGCGCAAGGTTTCTTGAAACACGGTCTAACGTTTCTGCAATGATGTTCCGAAGCATGCTACAATTATAGCTTTTTTGAGTCGGGTAAAAACAAAGAGACCCCGCATTTGCGGAGTCCTTTGTTCATAAAAATTTGGTTTGAAATTATTTCTTTTCGGAGGCCCTTTTTTCCAAGGTTTCGGTAATGATTTTGTAGGCTTCGTCTACGGAGTCGCAGAAGTGGAACAGGTTGAGGTCTTCCTTGTTGATCATACCTGTTTCTGCCAGGTATTCCCAGTTAAGGACCTTTTTCCAGAACTTGGCGCCGTATACGATAACGGGCATTCTCTGAGCGTACTTGTGAGTCTGGATGAGAGTGAGCATTTCGAACATCTCGTCAAGCGTACCAAAGCCGCCGGGGAATACCACCAGTGCCTGGGCCATGCAGAGGAACCAGTACTTTCTAATGAAGAAGTAGCGGAACTGGAAGTTCAGTTCGTCGTCGATGTAGACGTTGGGATGTTGTTCGAAGGGCAGCTTGATGTTGAGGCCGACGGAGGGGGTTCCCACATCGTTTGCTCCACGGTTTCCTGCTTCCATAATGCCGGGGCCGCCACCGGTCATGATGGCGTATCCTTCGTTGCGCTTGTTTGCCCACTTGCCAAGCTTTGCACCTAGCTCACGGGCGGCATCGTAGTACTCGGCGACGAGTTCCAGACATTTAAGACGGGCCAGTTCTGCCTTGTTCTTGCAGTTCTTGCGGCGCTTCTTGATTTCTGACATGGGGAGGGTTCGTGCGGAACCGAAGAAGACGATGGTTTTCTGGATGCCTTCCTGATCAAAAATCTGCTGCGGACACATGAATTCCGACAGGATTCTGATGGGGCGGCCCATGTTGCTATCCATAAAAGCCTTGTTGTAGTACATCATCTGTCCGGGGACGAGCTGGAGTTGCTTTTTCTTAGTTGCCATGGTACACACTCCTTTTGAAATCATGCGGATTTCCGTTTAAAATTCAAATTAAATCCCCGAAATGAGGGGGTGACACGATTTAAAATACTTTCAAAAAGTAAAACGGCACTAATTTGCTCCGAAAAAATGCTTTTAATCTTCTTCCAATGTGGAAAAACTTTATATTTGATATATGCTCGTTAAGATTTGGACCGATAGTTTTATCATTACTGGCGAAATCGACACTCTTCGTGACGAACGCCTTACAGATTATATTCGCGAAAACAAGGACTTTATCGCCGTTACCCAGGTAAAGGTCAGCGACAGAACTGAAAAGGACTTGTTCCGTACTCACTTTTTGAATGTGAGTACCAGTCATATTGAAATTATCCTGCCCGCAGAATAATTTCTTAATGCAGACTAGGTGAAGTTCCGCAAAATAAGATGCCGCCCCGAATGGAGCGGCTAAATTTCGTGGAGGTTTCCCTAGAATTCCATGGCGATTTTCTTGATGAGGAACCTGCGAGTGTCATCGTCAAGTTTCTTGGGATCGTAGGTTTTTCCAAGCAGACCTGCGTAGATGTTATAGGGGCTGGCGGTGCCGCCCATCTCATTACACTTGATCTTGGTCATGATGTTGCCGCCCTGAATCTGGATGCCGAGAATATGTTCGTTCAGGTTGATTTCCTGACCGCGGTGGTTGGTGACCACTGGCAGGGACTTCTCGTCGAAGGACTTCATGATTTTTGCTGCCGTTTCCGGATCCAGGTTGTCCGGAGTGAAGCTGTAAATCATGGCCTTGGGCATGTTCTTGCTCAGCTTACCCTGTAGCGGTTCGATGTTCACGATTTCCATGCCGCGGGGGAAGGGGGCGGAAAGCTGCTTCATGGTTGTTTCCAGGCCTTCCTTGCTGATGTCCAGCGGTTGTAGCAGTTCCACGCTGATGATTTCGCAGTAGGTTTCAAGGCCGAGGGGGAGGGCGCCCATGTTACTGATACGGGGCTTGGGGCTGAAACCTTCACTGAACTTGATGGGGATTCCTGCGCAAAGGAAGGTTCGCTCGAAGAAGCTGAGCATGTTCTGGTGTGGCAGGAAGCGGCTGATGCCAGTCTTCTTGAAGGTAATCTTGTAGCTATAGCAGACCTTCTGGCTGGGACGGCGTTCTGCCACCAGCTTCTTGATTTCTTCGGGTGTGCGGCTGGGAGCCTTATGGCGTACCGGATCGTTGGCCAGATGGATTTCTGCACCGAAGCCAGGAATGCCGCACTTCTGGCAGTCGCCCCACTTGCAGTTGGGAACGGGAGCGGAATCTTCCTTGAAAGCCTTTTCCCATTCGCGGCGGAGGTACTGCTTGGTGGTTCCTGCATGGATGACGTCCCAGGGGAAGACTTCTTCCTTTTCGCGGGTGCGGTAGACCCAGCTGGTGTCGTAGCCGCATTCTTCCCAGACCTGGAGCCAAGTGTCGTAGTTGAAACGATAGGCGTCGCTTTCAAAGGTTAGACCTTTCTTGTAGGCTGCATAAATCACGGGGCCAAGACGACGGTCACCGCGGCTGTATACGGCTTCCAGGTGGCTCATTTCCCAGCCAGCCCAGTTCACCTTCACGTTGGGGTGTCTAAAGAATCTTTCGCGAACGAAACGGATATGCTTTAGGGCGGTTTCCTTGTCCATAAACGGAGCCCACTGGAGGCCGGTGAAGGACTTGGGAATCAAGATGCCCATGGAAACGGCAATCTGGCATCCGCGGAGATACTTGCGGCCAATCTTTACCAGGTTCTCGATCAGGCCGCAGAAGGCTTCCATGTCTTCCAGGTTTTCGGTGGGAAAGCCGATCATGGTGTAGAGCTTGATCTTGTTGAATCCGCTGCTGAAGGCGTGTTCGGCGGCGTTGTACATGTCCTGGTCGCTGATGGTCTTGTTGATCATCTTGCGGATTCGTTCAGAACCAGTTTCTGGGGCGAAGGTGGCGCTACGGCCGCCCTTCAATGCGGAAATTTTCTGAGCCAATGTTTCGCCGAAGGCGTTGACGCGGATGGAGGGGAGGCTTACGTCTACGGTATCGAAGAACGGATCGTCGATGATAGAGTCGGTAAGGCCTTCCACCGGCTTGTAGTCGGCGGTAGAAAGGGAGAGCAGGCCCAGTTCGCGTTCGCCTGTGGCCTTGATGCCTTCCTTGGCGATTTCAAGAACGTCGTCTGGATCCAGCTCGCGGCAGGGGCGGTACCAGATGCCTGCCTGGCAGAAACGGCAACCCTGGGCGCAACCGCGCATGACTTCTACGCTGAAGCGGTTGTGGACCAGCTGCATGTTGGCGATGAGGTTCTTGATGGGGTAGTTCTTGCGGTCCATTACGGGAATGAACTGGCGGCGAACGCCGGTGGTCTTTTCGTAGGGGCCGGTGGCGGGTTCTGCAGGAACGATGTCGCCAAATTCGTTGGTAACGGTGGGACGGAGGCTGGGGACGTATACGCCGTCCAGTTTTGATAAATTCTCGAGAATCTGCTTGCGGGAAAGGCCAGCCTTTCTGCCATCGCCGACGCAACGGAGGAACTTGACCATCAGTTCTTCACCGTCGCCAATCTGGAAGGCGTCAAAGAAATCCGCTACGGGTTCCGGGTTGGCCATGGCGGGGCCGCCGGCGATAACAATGGGATCCTCTTCTCGACGATCCTTGCTCCATACGGGAACTCGGGAGAGTTCCAGCACGTAGGGCACGTTTGTGAAGTTCAGTTCCGTCTGCAAGGTCATGGCCAGGACTTCGAAATCCTTTACGGGTGTGTAGCTGGCGTAGCTGTACAGGGGAATGTCGTACTTTTCCATTTCTCGAGCCATGTCTTCCCAGGGGGCAAAGCTCACTTCACATAGCAGGTCCGGTTCCTTGTTGATTATATGGTATAGGATGCGGATGCCGTTATTGCTCATGCCGATTTCGTACTTGTCGGGGAACACGAAGGCCATGCGGCAGTGCATTTTGCTGTGGTCTTTGACAACGCTGTTGGCTTCGCCACCCATATAACGGGCCGGGGATTCGACAGCGGGGAGAGCTAGGGCGATTTTTTCGAGAATGGTCATAGGTCTAAATTTAGAATATTAGTGCTTTATAACGGAATAGGGGTGCCATGTAGAAATTAAATAAGTAAATTTTTCGTATGACTATGGTATCTTACATTGTTTGGCTCATAGCTTTTGTAGCTGGGGTGGGCGTATCGTTTTTCGTTCCCGAAGCGACTATTTCGCTGGGCGGAAAGTTTGCCTTTATCGGCGCCTGGGGTGCCGTTCTCGGATTTGTTCTTTACACTCTCTGCAAGCGTAGGGTGGAAACTGCCGAGGCCGAGTTTAACGAAAATCTGGAATCTCTGAAGGCCTCTCAGCTAGATCTGGTCACTGGAATCCAGGCCAATAAGCCTGCAGAACCGGTAGAAAAACCTGCGGTAAAGGCTCCTGAGCCGCCGCCTGTAACGGCAAAAAATGAAATTCCCCTTCCCAAGGGCGCTGTTTCCGCCAGGGAGGCTCTTGAAAAGATTGCTGGGGCTCCTCTGAGGGCGAATTTCCCCCTGGATGTCTGGAAGCGTTATGCCAAGAGTATTCTGAAGGATAGACCTTTCGGTGAAGTTCTGGCGAATCTTGAAAAGTTGTTGCCTGCCATGTTCCCCAAGGCTTCTGGTATCTTATATATGTATGCAGGTACCCAGACTGACCTTCGCAAGCTGTATTCCTTTGGTCCTTCTGTCATCAGTGATGCTTCCATTCGTCCTGGTGAATGTGCTAGCTATAACTCTGGTGAAATTGTTGTTTGTGATTATTCCAAGCATGACTTGTCTGGTGGTTGTACCCATCTTCACCACCGTCCCCAGGGAATTTCTTTCTGCGCTCCTATTGAAGGATTGGAAGAACATTTCGGCATTTTCTCTCTGCAGGTAGATGCCTTGCCCGACAATGAATCCCTGGATGATTGGCATGCCAAGGTTAGCTTTGTGGCGACGACTTTTGGTCTTTATGTGTCTAACCAGAATTTGAATGTCCGCTATAAGGAACATAGTATCAGGGATAATCTGACTGGCTTGTTTAACAGACGTTATATGGAAGAATCCCTGGCTCGGGAAATTGCTGCTGCAACTCGACACAAGACTCCCATTGGCCTGATTATGCTGTATCCCGATTCTATTGCCGAGATTCAGAAGACTAAGGGTCGCCATGCTGTTGAACAGCTCCTTTGGGAACTTGGACAGCGCTTGCCTGGTTATATCCGTACAGAAGATATTCCCTGCCGTTATGACGGAGAGATGTTCTGCATCATCCTGCCGGGAGCTGACTTGAAAATTACACGTCAGCGTGCGGAAAAAATCAGACACGAGATTTCCCAGTTGCAGATTGCCTATGGTGCTGGTGTGCTTGCCACTCCGTTGAGCCTGGGTGTTGCGGTGATGCCCGCCCATGCGGCTGATGGTGGATCCCTGCTTTACATGGCCGAGGCTTCCTTGAGACACGCCATGCAGGCTGGCGGAAACCGCGTGACTATTGCGGACGCATTGATTAACCGCTAACGTTTATAAGGAGTTTTGGTAGGCTGGCCTCTGGCCAGCCTTTTTTCGTTCCCTTTTAAAGTATGAGGTTCTTCGTTTGACGTTACCCCTGGTTCGTTTTTATAAAAAACCAAAGGCATCCCAGCTGACGCCGAGATGCCTTTTTTGGGGGTTAGGAGGAGAACAAAGAGTTCTTGAACCTAAAGTTATAAAGTTTTTTTGAGGCGTGCAATATGTTTTTTATTCTAGGTTGAAACAAGTGTTGCGAAATTCTCAATGAGGTTTTTTCTAAATTTGGCCCCATGAAGAAGTTTGCTGCACCTATTGCATTGCTGGTCCTGGTCTGTTGCCTGGCCGCATATCTAGTTGTTGACTTTTCGGGTCCTAGGTCGTCTTTTGATTCCGACGCCTATTTGAAGGCCCGCGCAAGGATTGATTCTCTTGAAATTGCTCTCTGGGACGCCCAGAATTCTCCGGCTGACCAGATGACGATCCGTACCCAGCTGGAAACTGCCTGGACCGAACTGGCCGCCATGCGTGAAACTCCCGCAGAACCTGTTGCCGAGGGAGGCGAAGGTGAGGCCGTTGCAGAACCTGCCGATGATGGCAAGATTGCCGGTATGTCTTCCGATGTGATCGGCTGGATCATTGGAGGCGTCCTGGCTGTAATCGCCTGCGCCGTGATTCTTGTGTTTGTACTTCGCCGTCGCCAGGAAATTATTACTCGCCGTATGGAGGCTATCAAGGCTGAACGTTTCAAGGAAGTCAAGGCTGATCTGGATGATGCCACTACTTTGGCTCCCCGTCCCCGCCCCAAGAAGCGTTCCATTATTGCCGATGCCGAGGAATACGCAGCTCACAAGCGTGAGACCTTGGCCCAGCAGCAGTTGAATGCTTCTGCTCCCAGCCCTTCTGGCGAAGAACCGAAGATAGCCTTCGAAGACGAAAATGGAGTTCCCGAAAACAAGATTATGACCGGACTCCCGGGTTCCAAGCCCACCCTTCGCCCGACGGCCAAGGAACGTATTACTTCTGCCATGCAGAATCTTTCTGACGTGCTGCGTACTCCTCGTGGGCTTTCTCGTGAACGCACCATGAAGTTGCGTGCCCAGAGCCGCAATGCTACAGGCGATCCCAACTTGCAGGGGAGCAACCCCCTGGAAACTTCCCGCTTTGATCGCGAGGCTACTGAAAAGTTGAAAATCCTTCAGCTGTCTCGCCGTGGATTCCCCGCCTCTGCAATCGCTTCTCAGTTGAAGATTCCTCAGGAAAAGGTCGAAGCAGTCATTAAGGACGCCCAGGCCTAATGCGTTATCGCTTCAGGTGTGAATACCTGGGTAGCGCCTTTCATGGCTGGCAGGCCCAGAATGAAGGTGGCAAGACCAAATTTGTAACGGTGCAGTCTGCGCTGGAAGAGGCTTTTTCCATTGCGCTTCGTTCTCCTATCCGCATTACCGGTTCCGGTCGTACGGATACTGGCGTTCATGCCCGCGGTCAGTGTGTTCATTTTGATTATGACGGCGAACTGGATTTGGTGCGTACGGTGAATTCCATCAACGGCTTGACGAAACGTCTTGTCCGTATTCGCGACTTGCAACCTTGCGATCCGGAATTCCATGCCCGTTTCGACGCGACGTGCCGGTATTACCAGTATACCATGTACACCCGACCTGTGGCCCTGCTCCGGGACTTCGGGTGGGAGTGCGGCTCTCAAAATCTGGATCTCGATGCCATGGCAGAAGAGGCGAAGTCTTTCCTCGGTCATCACGACTTTATCGATTTTTGCATTCCCCGCAATGATGGAAAACCGACGGACTGCATCCTGACGGAATTCCGCCTGGAGCGGTTGAACGACTGGAGCTGCATGTTCCATATCCGAGGGAACCGTTTCTTGCACAGGCAGGTCCGCGCCATGGTGGGGACCTTGTACGATGTAGGTCGCGGTAAGCTCCCTATGGGTACGGTGAACCAGATCTTCGATAAAAATTTTAAGGGAGAGCGCACATGGGCTCCCCCTCAGGGTTTGGTCCTTGAGAACGTAGAATACAAGGACTATTGATTTCAGAATTTTATTTTGGACGTCAAAAGGGAATGCTTCCTGTTATTTGGAAGCGTCCTTGATTAAGTCCAGCATGTCCTTGATGGCACGGTCCATACCTACCATAACGGCCTTGCTGACGATGCTGTGGCCAATGACCACTTCGTCAATGCCTTCGATGGCGGCGATGGCGGAAATGTTGCGGTAGTTCAGACCGCGGCCGGCCTTTACCCTGAGGCCGTACTTGCGGGCGAGGACGGCCATGTCTTCGAGGGCGGAAATTTCACGTTCAATTTCTTCGCGGCTTCCCAGAGTGCAGGAGGTTGCGTACTTGCCGGTATTGAATTCGACAAAGTCTGCGCCAATCTTCTTGGCGGCCTTCACTTGTTCGGTTTCGGGATCGATGAACACGCCTACGGCAATATCGTTGCTCTTGAGTGTCATGGCAGGCTTTGCCAATTCTGCAGCCTTGGCGGCAACATTCAGACCATCTTCTGTGGCGTAGTCGGTGTGGACCTCAGGAACGAATGTAACAGTGTCCGGCTGATTGTTGATAGCCACCTGGACCATTTCCTGGGTGGGGGCCATTTCCAAGTTCATCTTGGTGGTGACGGTGCCACGGAGCATGCGGACGTCGCGATCCTGAATGTGGCGCTTGTCTTCGCGGAGGTGGGCGGTGATGCCGCTGACGCCTGCCAGTTCGGCAATAACTGCGGCCGCTACCGGATCAGGTTCGCAGATCTTGCGGGCTTCGCGGATTGTTGCAATATGGTCTACGTTAAAACCGAGCTTTACTGTCATACGTGATTCCTTATCAATACTTCATAAATGTAGATAAATTGACCAAGGTGGTGCCCTGATTTTTTGCCCTGGAAGAAAGGTCGCTCAACTTATTCACGTTATCCAATGTTAACGGGAGGATCATGACCGCCAGGCCTTTCTTTGTGGATTCCCGCATCTTGCTTCGCATATAGTCTGCCAGAGCGCTGTTGTCGGGATTGTAGGGGCTGGATGCCTTGCAGGAAATAGACAGGTCCTTGCAGGCTTCAGAAACCTTGGATAAGTTGTTCATGGTCGCGTCGAGGAACCACAGGTTGTTTTTATCTGCCGGCTTAAGAATCGCCTGGAGAAGTTGCTTGTGTTCAACAGCCTGTTCTCCATAACGTGAGACGATACCTACTGCGTTAGGCATTAATTTTTTCGCATCGTCAATCACCATCTCGATTTGTTCCTCGGTATGATGAATACGTAGGGGGCGCAGCTTGTTATGGACCTTGTTCAACTTGGTTGATTCCATAGTCAGCCATAATACAAGTTCCTTTCTTTTTACTTTGTCTAAATCAGGATAGAAACCGTCTTTCATACCGAAAGGCGGAATCAGTAAGTCGAATGGATAATCCAGCTTGTTCAGAGCCACAATCAACTCGGGGGTGAGGCTTGTAACCTGGAATGCCACAGCCAGCATGGAAGCGTCGTCCCTAAAGATGCTTTCGGAAACCTGCAGTTCCAGCAGAAGTGTGTCGCCGGTGGGTTTGATGAGGTCGATTTGGGCGGTCTGGAATGCAGAACTTCTGTCGTCATGGATTTCTTCCATGCGAAGAATCTGGCCGCCAGTCTTGTTGATGAAACGCTGGGCCTGGAGCAGGTAGACGATAATGGTCTTGCCTCGGCCCAGAGTCCAGATGTTTCTCTTTCGACGCTTGCTGTACTCCGCCTTTAAGGTTTGCAGTTCCTGCTGCATTTTTTCCTCAAAGGAGAGAGGCTCTTCTTCGGGAACATTTGAAGCGGAAACTTCGGTGGCGGTAGAATCGGTGTTCTGGGTTGCCGTTTCCTTTGTTCCGTTTTGCAGTTCCGCAATTTTGGGGAGTGCGAATTTGATGCCCACGATCAGTACGGCAAGAACAATGATAATGGCAATAATGTGTTTGTACTTTCTCATTCTACCGTAAAATATAACTACATTGAACCCATGCCTATTCTATTTGCCTTGGTTGGAGCCACGGGAATTGGTAAATCCAATTTTTCTCTGGAACTTGCAGAACATTACAACGCTGAAATTATCGGTGTGGATTCCCGTCAAATTTATAAGGGGTTTTCCATTGGGACTGCTCAGCCTGACATCCAAAGTTTAAATCGCGTGCGACATCACCTGGTTGATTTCGTGCCCCCTACAGATAACTTCTCTGCGGGCGCGTTTTGTAGCCTGGTAAAAAATCTGGTGGCTGAGAATCCCGAGAAGAACTTCATCCTTGTGGGTGGTACCGGACTTTATTTGCAAAGTCTGATGCTAGGCTTGCCTAAGATTCCTGAAATTGAACCGGCCCTGCGCCAGAAAATTGAAGAATTGGTTGTGCGCGATGGGGTAGATGTTGTCTATAAGCGTGCCTGTGAAGTTGATCCCGAAGCCATGGAAAAGGTGGTGCCCGGAAATGTCCAGCGAATTACCCGCGTGCTGGAGGTTTTTGAATCGACGGGTCGTAAATTGTCTGAATTCCAGAAGGAACGTGAAGGCGGGGTCGGCAAGTTATCCGTTTTTTCTTTGCAGCGTGACCGAGATGAACTGTATCGTCGAATAAATAGCCGCGTAGACCAGATGATTGAAGGTGGTTGGGTGGATGAAGCCCGAGAACTGGCGAAAACGGTGCCTTTGGACGCTCCGGCGTGGCAAAGTTTGGGGTATAGGGAACTTCTAGAGGCTAAAAGTCATACTGATTTGGCAAGAATCGTAGAAAATGTGAAGCAGAAAACCAGAAATTATGCCAAAAGGCAGCTTACTTGGTTCCGCTGGCAGCTGGATTGCGTGCCGATTGACATGGAAAATTCGGAAAAAATGATGACTTTGCAAAGTATCTTTCAAAATAGTTGTGAATAGTTTGTGAAATCGTCGGGAATTGTCGGAGTAAGACTCGTGTTTTTTCCGTTTTTTGGAAAAAACAGCAAAAAAACAGCGGTTTTTTGTAAAACAGCCCTTGCAAAGTTTCTGCAAAATTCTATAATTGGCGTCGTTCCTGAGAGGGACGGCTGAGAAAGCCGAAACGAAACAAGAACAAAACAAAAGCCCGAGAGGTTTTTGAGAAGATTGAAGGAATCGGAGATGTGCTTAGTGACGGCCCAAGAAATTTCTTGGAATTAGTCAAATACGAACGTGATTACGGGACCAAGACTTTAAAAAATTAATGAAGAGTTTGATCCTGGCTCAGAACGAACGCTGGTGGCGTGTCTTATACATGC